>JAABTV010000013.1 GCA_011389685.1 Paracoccaceae bacterium | reverse complement strand
GAGGTCCGATACGTCTTGAACGAAGGCAAGCGCGTGATGGCGCGCACCACCATCGAGGTCAGCGAACCCGAGGTCACGGTGAGCGCGCCCGACACCACCCTCACCGGCGCGACCTTCGATGCAAGCTGGACCGGCACCGTGCACCCGCGCGACTACGTCACCATCGTGCCGATGGGCGCCGAGGACGGGACCAGGGGCAGCTATTTCCGTGTTGGCGACCGCGACGGCACCAAGAGCCTGCAGGCCCCCGCCGAGACCGGGCTTTACGAGGTCCGATACGTCTTGAACGAAGGCAAGCGCGTGATGGCGCGCACCACCATCGAGGTCAGCGAACCCGAGGTGACCGTGAGCGCGCCCGAACAGGTGCGTATCGGTGAGAGCCTGCGGGTCGAGTGGACCGGCGCCGTGCATCCGCGCGACTATATCACACTGGTGCCGCGAGGCAGTTCCGATGACACAAGAGGGGATTACACGCGCGTGGGCAATGTCGCCCGGGCTGACATGTCGGCCGCCGAGGCGCCGGGGCTCTACGAGCTTCGCTATGTCCTGAACGAGGGCAAGCGCGTGTTGGCGCGCGCGCCGGTCGAGGTCTTGCCCGAGGATGCGCAACTGTCCACCGGGGCAACCCTGCAGGCCCCCAAGACGGCCGCACCCGGCGCGGTGATCGAGGTGGCCTGGACCGGCGGCACGGACAGCAACGACCAGCGCATCACGCTGGCACGCGGCGACCAGGCCATTTTCACCTGGGTGGTGGCGAAAAAGATCGACGGGCCGCCGCCGCTGCGACTGACATTGCCCGAGGCGCCAGGCCTCTACGAGTTGCGCTATCTTGACGTGAGCGGCCAGCAGGTGCTCAGCCGGACCCCGATCGAGATCAAGTGACACCGGCCCGACCGGGGGCCAACCTTGGACCCGACCGGGCGCGCAATCCCTGACTGGCTTCGGGCAGAGGGGTCACGAGCCGATGCGATGGATGGCCCCACCCGGAAGGTGGGTCATACGGGATCACCTGACGCAACGCGTTTCAGGTTTCCATGATGACATCTGGATCGAAACGCGCGTTCGATCCAAGGGCGAGGCCGCGTTTTTCGACTCCGTTGAAACCTGAAACGCCATGAATGTCTGGTTGGTTGGGATAGAGTTTAACCGGAATCCGCTGCCCGGCCGTCGAAGGCAAGGCAATCAACGAAGGGGCATCCATCATCTTGACGTTTGCGGCGCGGACAGGGTGCGTTCCATTCACGGGCCCGCGGTGATGAGGGTAATCTCATTGCCCGGTCTCGCGGATTTCGATATGGCCACCGGCAAGGATCTCGCGGGCATGATCATCGAACACATCGTCAAAAGCGCCAAACCCGGCAAGGCCCGCACGAAAGGACGTGACTGATGGCGAAACGCAAGGGCTTCGTGTTCGGGGACAAGATCATCGCGCCCGGGACACGGCGCACCATCGACCTTCCGGTCAGCATGTTGTCGGACCACACACCGATGACCATGTCGGCCCATGTCATCCATGGGCGCCGCAATGGCCCGGTGGTCTTTGTCAGCGCGGGCGTTCACGGCGACGAGATCATCGGGATCGAAATCGTCCGGCGGCTGCTGGGCGTGCCACAACTGGACAGGCTGCGCGGCACGCTGATTGCCGTGCCGATCGTCAATGCGTTCGGGTTCCTCAACAACTCCAGATACCTGCCCGACCGGCGCGACCTGAACCGCACTTTTCCCGGCACGCAAGGCGGCTCGCTCGCCTCTCGGCTGGCGCGGCTCTTCATGAACGAGGTCGTTGCCCGGAGCGATCTGGGGATCGACCTGCACTCGGCCGCGGTGCATCGCACCAACCTGCCTCAGATCCGGATCTCGCCGGACAATCGCGAAACGCTGCGCCTTGCGCGGGTGTTCGGGGCCCCGGTGATCCTGAGGTCCCAGTTGCGCGAGGGGTCATTGCGCGGCGCGGCCAAGGATGCGGGCGTCGATGTGCTGCTCTACGAGGCAGGTGAGGCCCTGCGCTTCGACGAGATGGCCGTGCGCGCCGGGGTGAGCGGCATCCTGCGGGTGTTGAAGGATCAATCCATGCTGCCCGCCAAGGGCATTGCCCGCGCGAAGCGCAAACCCATGCTTTCGAAATCCAGCCGGTGGCTGCGCGCATCACAGGGCGGCCTTCTGCGCTCCTACAAGTCCGAGGGCGACATGGTGACGGAAGGCGAAACGCTGGCTGTTGTGGCCGATCCGTTCGGAGAGGTCGAAATCCCGGTGATTTCCGACCGCGCCGGCCTGATCGTGGGCCGCACAGTCTTTCCGAGCGTGAACGAGGGCGATGCACTGTTCCATGTCGCGCAGGTCTCGGACCCCGACGAGGCCGAAGAGACGCTCGAACACCTGTCGTCGCAACTGGAAACCGATCCGATCTTCGACGAAGACGAAATCATCTAGTATTCGCCACCTGACAGAAGATACCCAACGACGGCGATGCGGCCTTTGGCGACATTCGGGAATGCCAGGCGAGCGACCGATCGTCGGGTGGGCGCTCGCGCAGCGGCGTGCATGCAGGCCTTGATTCCGCGCGAAGGAGGTCGCCTGCATGTCGGTGAGGTCTGCATGGCTGACCTTCGTCCCGATGGCGTCCGGCGCACGGGGACCTTGAGTCAGGTGGCGAACACGGGATGTTCAGTCCCGGCATCACCGCGACCCTTTCGTCGCGAACGCTCTGCCTCGAAAAGACCTCGGCATAACGCACCATATTACATGAAAGGTCCCGCCCGGCGGCCACGCCGGGCGGCGCCTGCCGTCCCATGCGCTACGATCTCAGGACGACGAGACGCGCCCGACCGTCACGCCAGACCGAAAGGGCGATGGCCCCGGTGGCGTCATCGAGCACCCTGTCGATTTCGCGGATCGTCGTCACCGGATGCCAGTTGACGGCGGTGATGACGTCTCCCGGCTCAAGCCCGGCGCGCGCGGCCCGGCTGCCCGGGGCGATCTCCGAGACGACCATGAACCGCGCCGGGTTTGCCGGAGGCTCCAACTCTTGAGTAGGATGGAGCATGATGAGCAAAACAACGAACAAGTAT
>JAABTV010000012.1 GCA_011389685.1 Paracoccaceae bacterium | reverse complement strand
CCCTCACCGCCGCTGCCGTGCCGGGAGTGAATCATGTTCTCGAAACCGCGTCGAGACCGGCCTTTTTCAGCAGCCTGTTAGGAGAATATTTGTGTCAGAAAATGCTAATCATAACAAACACTTGTCACCCTTCGACCTCGACCTTGAGCCTATCATGGTCAAGGCAATGGACGCTGATGAGGGATATGGATGGAGCTTGGATTTCGTTCATCAAGTCGCTGAGGAGTACCGCCGCTACTTGGAACTTTGCCGGAAGTTTCCGGACAAACCGTTGGTGCCGTCGTGCTTCGTCGACGACTTCTGGCACCTTCACATCCTCGACACGATCAAATACGCTGATGATTGCGATAAAGTTTTCGGGTATTTTCTTCATCATTTTCCGTATTTTGGGATGCGGGGACAAGCTGACGAGAAGAATCTCTCGGACGCTTTGGCTGAGTCGCTTGAGACTTACGCGCTTGTTTTCGGGCACCCAGCGTCCGAAGCTCTTTGGCCAAAGTCTCAAAGATGTCCAAACTGCGGCCGCCGCTGCAAGGACGGTGTAGGCGTCGCGGTTTTTGCTGACGCTCGCCCGAGGCTAGCGGACCTTCAACTCCACTGACTCGGTGATCGGTCGGGAGAACGTGCAATTGGAAGTCAACCGACGCATCCGCGCCCACAGGCAAATAGTCATAGAGAATCAGAAATAGCTATTCGGCCGCGGCGCAGCGACCTGATGCATCAGCAGTTCTTTTTAGACGTCTGTAAACGCCCGTTTTGGGACGCATGCGCCCTACCCATTTTCCGCTGCCACAAACCCCGTTAACAACCCAAGCAGTTGTTGAACGTTTCTGGCTCGTTCGCGGTAGCGGACATCGATGCATCGTACAGCATCAAGCACTCTGGGCTCGAAGCGCTCATCGCAACGCCGCCCCTTGCCCCAACGACGCCGCGCAATCACCCAAACCGCCACGACCTGCCCGCCCCCGTTCATCTTGCCCCAAATACTCCCCGCGGAGCGGCCCGCGCGACCACGGGCCCCACCGCCACGGGGGATGCCGCCGCCCCGGCTCAGGCGGCGATTGACACCCCCGCGCCCCTCTGGCAATGCCCGGCCATGCTCGTGCTTTCCGACATCTCCTATTCCGTGGCCGGCCACCCGCTTTTCGATCATGCCAGCGCCACCATCCCCACCGGGCACAAGGTGGGGCTTGTCGGGCGCAATGGCACCGGCAAGACGACCCTGTTTCGCCTGATCCGGGGCGAGTTGGCGCTGGAAACCGGCACCATCACCCTGCCGCCGCGCGCCCGCATCGGCGGGGTCGCGCAGGAGGTGCCGGGCAACGAGGTGAGCCTGCTCGACACCGTGCTGGCCGCCGATACCGAACGTGCGGAGCTCATGGCCGAGCAAAGCCAGGACGCCCACCGCATCGCCGAGGTCCAGACCCGGCTTGCCGATATCGACGCATGGTCGGCCGAGGCGCGCGCCTCCTCGATCCTGCGCGGGCTGGGCTTCACGCCCGAGGAAATGCAGATGCCGTGCAGCGCCTTCTCGGGCGGCTGGCGGATGCGGGTGGCGCTGGCGGCGGTGCTCTTTGCCGCGCCCGACCTGTTGCTGCTCGACGAGCCGACCAACTATCTCGACCTCGAAGGCGCGCTGTGGCTCGAAAGCTATCTGGCGCGCTATCCGCATACGGTGATCATCGTGAGCCACGATCGCGAGCTCCTGAACCGCGCCGTGGGGGCGATCCTGCATCTCGAGGATCGCAAGCTCACCTTCTACCAGGGCAATTACGACGCCTTCGCCGACACCCGCGCCGCGCGACTCATGGCGCAGGAATCCGAGGCCAAGAAACAGGAAATGCGCCGCGCGCATCTGCAATCCTATGTCGATCGCTTTCGCTACAAGGCCGACAAGGCCAAGCAGGCGCAATCGCGGTTGAAGGCGCTGGCGCGGATGAAGCCGATCACCGCCCCGCAAGAGGCCGCCTTGCGCGCCTTCACCTTCCCCGCCCCCGAGGAACTCTCGCCCCCCATCATCCGGGTCGAGGGCGGATCGGTGGGCTATGACGGGGTTCCGGTGCTCTCGAATCTCGACCTCAGGATCGACCAGGACGACCGCATCGCCCTTCTGGGCCGCAACGGCGAGGGCAAATCGACCCTCGCGAAACTCCTTTCCGCGCGCCTGCCGCTGCTCGCGGGCAAGATGACCACCGCCGCCAAGCTGCGCGTCGGCTTCTTCGCCCAGCACCAGGTCGAGGAATTGCATGTCGACGAAACCCCGCTCGACCACATCCGCCGCCAGCGCCCCGGCGAGACCCCGGCAAGGCTGCGCGCGCGGCTGGGCGGCTTCGGCATCGGCGCGGCGCAGGCCGAAACGCTGGTCGGGCAGCTTTCGGGCGGGCAGAAGGCGCGGCTTTCGCTCATGCTGGCCACGCTCGACGCGCCGCATCTGCTCATTCTCGACGAGCCCACCAACCACCTCGACATCGAAAGCCGCGAGGCGCTGGTCGAGGCGCTGACCGCCTATACCGGCGCGGTCATCCTGGTGAGCCACGACATGCACCTTTTGTCACTCGTGGCCGACCGGCTGTGGCTGGTGCAGGCCGGCCGCGTCGCGCCATACGAGGGCGATCTGGAAAGCTATCGCCGGATGCTGCTGTCGCCGCCCAGGCCCGACAAGCCCGAGAAACCCAAAGCCGAGAAACCCAGACGCCCCTCGCGCGACGCCATCCTCGCCCTGCGCTCGGACGCGCGCAAATGCGAGGCCCGCGTCAACAAGCTCAACGAGATGCGCGACCGTCTGGCGAAGAAGCTGGCCAATCCCGATCTTTACGAGAACCCCGCCGAGGCCGCCGTCTGGCAAAAGAAATACGCCGAGGTGATGGAGGGGCTGGAGCGCGCCGAAACCCTTTGGATGGCGGCGCTGGAAAAGCTCGAATCGGCCGAGGGCTGAGCCTTGCGCGCCGCGCGCTGCTGCCGTAACGCTGGGCCATGGAGCTGATCGACACCGCCTTTCTCGTCACCGCTTTCGTCACGTTGTTCGTGGTGATCGACCCGATCGGCCTGACCCCGCTCTTCATCGCGCTGACCCAGGGTGCGCCGCGCCGCCGGGCCATCGGGATACGCGCCTGCATCACCGGCTTCGCGATCCTCGCCGCCTTTACCGTCTTCGGCGAGGCGGTGCTGGGCTTCGTCGGTATCTCCATGCCCGCCTTTCGCGTCGCGGGCGGCGCGCTCCTGTTCCTCACCGCGCTCGACATGCTGTTCGAGCGCCGCACCAAGCGCCGCGCGGGCCAGGTCGACGACGATGACGACGCCCCCGATCCCTCGGTCTTTCCGCTGGCCATTCCGCTCATCGCCGGGCCGGGGGCCATCGCCTCGGTCATTCTGCTGGCCGGGCAGAAGCCGGGGCCGCTGGGACTGGCGCTGGTGATCGGCACGGTCGCGGCGGTGCTGCTTCTCGTGCTGCTGCTTTTCCTGCTCTCGGGGCTTCTCGAACGGGCGCTGGGCAAGACCGGCATCAATGTCACCACCCGCCTGCTCGGGATGCTTCTGGCCGCGCTTTCGGTGCAGTTCATCCTCGACGGGCTGCGCGACTTTGGCTTTGCGGGCGGCGTCTGAACCCCTATATGTGATCCATGTCGAACGATCCCGCCGCACTCACCTATCTCGCCCTGCTGCTTTCCGTGATCCTGTTCTGGTTCTTGGTCCAGAACCGCGCGCGGTTTGGCAAGATGGTGCAACAGGCGCTGGCCTGGGGGCTGATCTTTGCCGGGGCGCTGGCCGTGGTCGCGCTTTGGGATGACATCCGACAGGCCGTCACCCCGCAGCAATCGGTCATCGCCGATCAGGGCGTGATCACCCTGCCGCGCGCCCGTGACGGGCATTACTACGTCACCGCCGAGGTGAACGGCAGCCCGGTCCGATTTACCGTCGATACCGGCGCCACCGAGATCGTGCTCAGCCGGCAGGACGCCAAGAGCGCGGGCATCGACACTGAGAGCCTCGCCTATGTCGGGCGCGCCTTCACCGCCAATGGCGAGGTGCGCACCGCGCCGGTGCGGCTCGACAGTATCAGCATCGGCGCGATCCGCGACGAGAGGGTGACGGCCTATGTCAATGATGGTGACATGTCGGGCTCGCTTCTCGGGATGCGCTATCTCAACCGCTATTCCCGGATCGAGATCACCGACGGCGCACTGACGCTCACGCGCTGAGGCGAGATTGCGAGCGTATTGCGCATGGTTCGCTAACGGAGCCCGACGACAGGGCATGCGCCCGCACGGGTGGGCGCGAATGCGCCCGCCATGGGGCGGGCGGGCGCATGCCTGGGCCGCAAGCGGCCCGGGCGAGGTGCACAATCTTGGACGTGGCTCATCTGATCCTCCCCCGACACCCCGAAAGCCGCATTAACCTTTCACCGTTAACCTTTTTCAAGCTTCACCCGGCAGCCGGGCGGCAGCCGGGAGTCATACGCAAATCACCCCCCTGTTTTTCGCCCTTCAGCGGCGTTAACCTTTGCACTCAGGAAAGCTCTGGACTTTTTCGCGCAAGACGCAGATATTTTGATCAAATTACCCAGGCGAGCCCATCATGGACCTCAGACATCTGCAAACCTTCCGTGTCGGCGCGGCCGATCTCAACGGCCAGATGCGCGGCAAGCGCCTGCCGTCCGAGGCTGCGGACAAGCTTGAAACCGATGGGGTGCGGATGCCCTATTCGGTGCTCAACGTCGATATCTGGGGCGCCGACATCAAGAACAGCCCGCTGGTGTTCGAATCCGGCGATGCCGACGGGGTTCTGTTGCCCACCGAACGCGGCCCGGTGCCGATGCCATGGCTGAACAGCCCCAGCGCGCTCGTCCCGATGTGGATGTTCCACGATGACGGCACGCCCTTTGCCGGCGATCCGCGCCATGCGCTTGCGGGCGTGCTGGCGCGCTATGCCGAACGCGGCTGGAGCGTGCAGGCCGCGACCGAGATGGAGTTCTATCTGGTCGATGATTCAGGCAGCCGGCTGGCGCCACCGATCAACCCGCTTTCGGGGCGTCCGCTGCATGGGCAGGCGATCCTCTCGCTCAGGCAACTCGACGCCTTCGACGACTGGTTCACCGCGCTTTACGAGGCGTGCGAGGCGATGGACATCCCCGCGCAATCGGCGATTTCCGAGGCCGGCCTCGGTCAGTTCGAGATCGACCTGCGCCATTGCGAGGCCATGCGCGCCGCCGACAACGCCTGGCTTTTCAAAAGCCTTGTCAAGGGCTTGGCGCGCAAGCACGGCATGGCGGCAAGTTTCATGGCCAAGCCTTTCATGGGCGATGCGGGCTCGGGGATGCATGTGCATTTCTCGGTGCTCGATGTCGAGGGGCGCAACATTTTCGACAATGGTGGCCCAGAGGGCAGCGCGCTCTTGCACCACGCGATCGCCGGAAGCCTGGAGGCGATGCACGGCGCGACGCTGATCTTTGCGCCGCATGCCAATTCCTATGCGCGGCTCGAGCCGGGGGCGCATGCGCCCACCGGTGCGGCCTGGGCCTATGACAACCGCACCGCCGCGATCCGGGTGCCGTCCGGGCCGCCGGTGGCGCGCCGGATCGAGCACCGGGTGGCGGGGGGCGACATCAACCCCTATCTGGCGCTGGCCGTGATCCTCGGTGGCGCGCTCACCGGGATCGAGGATGCGGCGGATCCGCCCCCGCCGATCACCGGCAACGCCTATGACCTCGATCTGCCCGGCCTCGCCCCGGACTGGAACAGCGCGATCTCGGCCTTTGAATCGGATCCCCGCATCGCCCGCATTCTGCCCCGAGACCTTGTGTCCAACCTGTGCTATACCAAGCGGCAGGAACTTGCGGGGATGACGGCCATCGCGCCCGAGGACCATTGGAAAACCTATCTCGAAACTGTCTGACACGGGTCTTCAGACCCGTATGGAAACTTGATCAAATTCGGAGCGAGACGTGAAAATCGGCATCCTGCAAACCGGACACGCCCCCGACACGGTTCTAGGCGAGCTTGGCGATTACGACGCCATGTTCCGCCGCCTTCTCGATGGCCAAGGCTTTGAATTCATTACTTATTACGTGGTTGACGGTGTGTTCCCCGACGGCCCCGAAGCGGCCGATGCCTGGCTCATCACCGGCTCCAAACACGGCGCCTACGAAAACCACGCCTGGATCCCCCCCCTCGAAACCTTGATCCGCGCCATCCGAGATGCCGGTCAACCGCTGGTCGGCGTGTGTTTCGGGCACCAGATCGTCGCCCAGGCCCTGGGCGGAAAAGTCGAGAAATATCAAGGGGGTTGGTCGATCGGTCAGCAGGAATACAGCATCTCGGGCAAGCCCATGCGCCTCAACGCGTGGCATCAGGATCAGGTGGTCGCGCCGCCGCCGGAGGCCGAAGTGATCGGGTCGAGCGATTTCTGTGCCAATGCCGCCCTGATGATCGGCGAAAATATCCTGACAATTCAACCACATCCCGAATTCTCGGCGGCCATGATCGACGCGCTGTTGCGCCACCGCGCCCCCGGTGTCGTGCCCGCGGAGCTGATCGACGCCGCCAAATCCACGCTTGACCATCCCGACGATAGCGCCGCCTTTGCGGAGATGATGGTCAAGCATCTGAACAGGAAAGAAAAATGACCGCCGACTGGATCAAGACCCTGCCGCGGGCCGCGCAGGATTTCCTCGAAGGACGCCGGCTCGACGAGGTGGAATGCATCATTTCCGACCTGCCCGGAATCGCCCGCGGCAAAGCGGTCCCGGCGTCGAAATTCGCGCGCCAGACCTATTTTCATCTGCCTGATTCCATATTTTATCAAACAATTACAGGGGGTTGGGGGGAAGCCGCAGGGGACGAGGGTTTTATCGAGCGCGACATGATCCTCAAACCTGACATGACCACCGCCACCGCCGCGCCATGGACTGGCGACTGGACGCTTCAGGTCATCCATGACGCCTACGACCGCAAGAACACTCCGATCCCATACTCCCCGCGCAACATACTCAGGCGGGTTGTTGATCTTTACCACGAAAAGGGGTGGAAACCGGTCGTTGCGCCCGAGATGGAATTCTACCTCGTAGCCCGCAATCTCGATCCAGCCAAGGCGATCGAACCGATGATGGGTCGGTCGGGCCGCCCGGCCGCCGCGCGGCAGGCTTATTCCATGACCGCTGTGGACGAGTTCGGCCCTGTGATCGACGACATCTATGACTTTGCCGAGGCACAAGGCTTTGAAATTGACGGGATCACTCAGGAAGGTGGTGCAGGGCAGCTTGAAATCAACCTGCGCCATGGCAACCCGATCAAGCTCGCCGATGAGGTGTTCTATTTCAAACGCCTCATTCGCGAAGCGGCCATGCGTCACAACTGCTATGCGACTTTCATGGCCAAGCCCATTGCTGACGAGCCGGGCAGCGCCATGCATATTCATCACTCGGTGCTCGATATCGAAACCGGGAAGAACATCTTTGCCGGCCCTCAGGGCGGGGAAACCGATGCGTTTTTCCATTTCATCGCCGGGATGCAGAGGCATCTTCCCTCTGCCATCGCGATGATAGCGCCCTATGTGAATTCCTTTCGACGCTACGTGCGTGACCACGCTGCCCCGATCAACCTTGAATGGGGTCGCGATAACCGCACCACAGGCATCCGCGTGCCGCTTTCGGGGCCGGAATCGCGGCGGGTCGAGAACCGGCTCGCCGGGATGGATTGCAATCCTTATCTCGGTATCGCGGCGAGTCTGGCTTGCGGCTATCTCGGCCTGCTTGAGGAGGAACGCCCCGACAAGCAGTTCAAGGGCGACGCCTATGAAGGAGAAGAGGACATCCCCAGCGAGATGGGAGCGGCCCTTGATATCTTCGATGCGGCGAAAAAGCTGCACGAGGTTCTGGGGCCTGAATTCGCACGGGTCTATTCCATCGTCAAACGCACTGAATACGAGGAGTTCCTTCAGGTCATTTCGCCATGGGAACGCGAACATCTGTTGTTGAACGTATGAACCTGTTGTTTTCCAATGACCGGCGTGGAGAGTATCCGCAAAGCTGGTATGCCGCGACAGCGCATTCGCTCGATCCGTTTCCCGCGCTTGTGAGGGAAACGCGGGCCGATGTCTGCATCGTCGGCGGAGGATTCACCGGTCTGTCGGCGGCGCTGCATCTGGCCAAGGCAGGGCGGGATGTTGTGCTGCTCGAGGCGCATCGGGTGGGGTTCGGCGCGTCGGGGCGCAATGGCGGGCAGTTGGGATCCGGCCAACGGGTGGACCAGGTCACGCTGGAAAAGCTGGTGGGGCCAGAAGACGCGCGCGAGTTGTGGGGCCTGGCCGAGGATGCCAAGGCTCTGGTCAAGGAGTTGGTGGCTGAGCATGGGATCGACTGTGATTTGAAGCCGGGCGTCGCGCATGCGGCGTTCACTGCGCGTGAAGCGGAACACGAACGCGCCTATGTCGCGCATCTGCAGGACCGATATGGATACGGGCAGATTGAGGCGCTGGACCGGGAGGGAATGCAGGCGGTTTGCCCCTCGCCGAAATATGTCGGCGGGGCGCTGGATATGGGGGCGGCGCATCTGCACCCGTTGAATTTCGCGTTGGGCCTGGCAAGGGCAGCGGCAGCGGCGGGTGTGCGCATTCACGAAGGCACCTGCGTGCAGCAGGTCGAGGAGGGTCAGAGCCCGGTCATCATCCGAACGGATGCGGGCAAGGTGCAGGCGGAGCATGTCATCTTGGCTGCCAATGGTTATCTCGGCGGGCTGAACCGCAAGGTTGCGGCGCGGGTGATGCCGATCAACAATTTCATCGCCGCGACGCCGCCCTTGGGGGACGAGGCCGCACAGGTGCTTGCCCGCGACGTGGCGGTGGCGGATTCGAAATTTGTGGTCAACTATTTTCGCCTCAGTCCTGACAAGCGGTTGCTCTTTGGCGGCGGCGAAAGCTATGGCTACCACTTTCCCGACATCGACCGGACCGTGCGCAGGCCCATGATCGAGATCTTTCCGCATCTGGCGGATATTCCGTTCGATTACACATGGGGTGGGACATTGGCGATCACCATGCGGCGGCTGCCCTATGTCGCGCGGGTGGCCCCGAATGTGCTGTCTGCCTCCGGTTACTCCGGACATGGTGTGGGTAGTGCGACGCAGGCCGGGCAGATCATGGCCCGTGCGATCGAAGGTGAAAGCGACGGCTTCGACGTCTTGTCACGCATTCCCACGCGGCCTTTCCCGGGTGGCGCGACGTTGCGCGCGCCGCTGCTGACCTTGGCGATGATATGGTATGCGACGCGCGACCGGCTGGGGGTCTGAGTGGTCAGGCTCGATGGTAAAGAGATTTCGGTTTGCGAGGAGTCGAAAATTATCATGATAAATTGACCCTGCGCGCCCGGCGGCGTATTTCGAAGTGATCAAGAGGAGGAGACCTTCATGATTCCCGTCAATCCCGAACGATTCCTGACCGAATTGCACGAATTGCGCCGCTTCGGCGCGTCCGGCGTTGGCAAGGGGGTGGTGCGACCGGCCTATTCCAAAGCCGATATCGAAGCGCGGCAATGGCTGGCCGGGCGGATGGAGGCAGCGGGCTTGGCGTCGCATTACGACCCGGTCGGAAGCCTGTTCGGGCTGGCAGGGGAAAAATCCCTGCTGATGGGTTCGCATTCGGACAGCCAGCCCGAGGGCGGATGGCTCGATGGGGCCCTGGGCATCATGGCGGCGCTTGAAGTGGCCCGGGCCTCGCTGGAATCGGGGGGGCCGCCGGTATCCGTCGTGTCGTTTCAGGACGAGGAAGGGCGGTTCGGTGTAACCACGGGCAGCACGGTCTGGTCGGGCAAGCTCTCGCTTGAGGCGGCGGATGAATTGACGGACCGGGAGGGGGTGACCTTCGCGCAAGCCCGGGCCGGAATGGCGCATCTGGCCGGTGATTTCGTCGATCCATCGCAATTCAGCGGTTTCATCGAGATGCATATCGAACAGGGGCCGTGGCTTTACGAGGCGGGCGAGGCCATTGGCGTGGTCGAGAGTATCGTGGGGATCCGCGATATGCGTATTACCTTCGAGGGCGAACAGAACCATGCCGGGACGACCCCGATGCATCGCCGCCACGATGCGTTTCAGGGTCTGGCCGATTTCAATGCGCGGATCAACGCGCGGTTTCAGGACGTGATGACCCCCGCGACCGTCTGGACCATCGGTCATGTCGGCCTGCGCCCCGATGCACATTCGATCGTGCCAGGTCGGGCGGTGTTTTCGATGCAGTGGCGCGATGGCGATGCCGGGCGGCTGGCGCGGATGGAAGAGATCATTCGCGAGACGGCGCAGGAGGTTGCAGAAGATCGCGGCCTGGAGTTGAGTTTCGGGCCGATGCTGGGGCTCGAACCGGTGGACATGGATGTGCATTTGCGCGCCGCGCTGGAACGGGCCGCAGAAGATGTCGCGCCGGGACGGTGGCGGCGGATGCCTTCGGGCGCGCTGCATGATGCGACCAACGTGGCGGTGAATCTGCCGGCGGCGATGGTGTTCGTTCCTTCGATCAACGGGATCAGCCATGCCTTTGAAGAGGATACGGACGAGCGTGATCTGGTGGCGGGTCTCAAGGTTCTGGCCGGGGCGGTGGAACGGCTGCAGGGTTGATGTCTGCTGGTCAGACACAAGGTGCCCGCGTCCGGTCAGGACCAATTGACTTCTCCGAGAAAGATATAACCCGCGCCATAGATCGTCTTGATCAGGCGGGGATTCTTGGGATCTTCGCGCAGCTTGGTGCGCAGGCGTGAGATCCGGACATCCATCGCGCGGTCGAAGCTCTCGCCGGCGGCACCGCCGAGGCTTTCCTGCATCATGGCGCGGGAAATGAGCCGTTTGGGCCGCTCGAGAAACAGCCGCAGCACTTCGCCCTCGGCGTGCGAAAAGGGAGTGTCGGCCCCGGTTTCGTCGGTCAGCATATAGCGGTCGAAATGCGCGGTCCAGCCGTTGAAACGGGCGGTTTCGCCGGTCTGCGGTGAGAAACCCGGCTTGCGCAAGCGGGCGCGAATGCGGGCCACGACCTCGGCGGGGTCGAAGGGTTTGATGATATAATCATCCGCACCCAGTTCGAGGCCGGTCACGCGATCCTGGACCTGTGCGCGGCCCGAGATGATGATCACGGTTGCCCCCTGTTCCAGTGCGAGACGGTGGACAAGGGAAAGCCCGTCGCGGTCGGGCAGGGAGAGATCGACCAGGCAGACATCGGGCGTGGTGGATTTCAGCGCGGCCTCGAATTCCGTGGCGCGCGAAAACCCCATGGTGCGAAAGCCCGCCTCCTCCAGCGCGTCCGAAAGCATCGCGCGGATCGCCGGTTCGTCATCGAGTATGGTAACGAGCGGGGCATCGTTCATTGCGCGGACTCCGTTGTGAGGAAGGCAGCCAATTGTTCGGCGCTGAAGGGTTTGGCCAGAACCGGAGCGCGGGACAAGGCCGTTTGATGAAGCGGATGCGTCGCGAGCAACGAGGTCATCAGAAAGGCAGGTGGGTGCGGTTTGGGTAAGCGGTCGATCAGGTCGATTCCTGTGTCGTCACCTTCGAGCGTGATGTCGGAGAGGAGCAGGGAAATGTCTGGTATCTGCGTCGCCAGCGAAAGTGCCTCGGCGGCGCTGGCGGCCTCGATCACGGTATGGCCCGCGCCGATCAGCATGTCTCGGATGGTGGCGCGCAGATCGGCGCTGTCCTCGACCAGAAGGACGAGACCGGGCGCGATGGGCGCGGTGGCAGGGCGCAGCGGGAGGCGGATTGAAACCTGCCCGCCGACGTCGCGATTTGCCAAGGTCGCGCGCCCGCCGGCGAGTTTCGTCATGTCATAGACCATGGCAAGACCAAGTCCCGAGCCTTCGCCGCCCTTGGTGGTGAAGAATGGTTCGAAACCGTGTTCGAGCGCCTGCGGCGAAAACCCGGGGCCAGTGTCACGGACGGTGAACTCGGCCCATGTATCCTGAACCGTGCGGGCGGTGAGTGTGATCCGCCCCTGTCCATTACAGGCGTCGCGGGCATTGAGAATGAGGTTGAGCAGGCTGTCCTGCAACATGCCGGCATCGAGGATCAGTGCCTCGTGCGCGATAAGGTTGTTGATTTCCAGCTTGATCTGCGGGGGCAGGGTCGAACCTGCCAGTGTCTCGATATCGCGTAGAAAAGCCGGCAGGTCGGTGGGCCGGGGATGAACCTCGCGCGCGCCGGTGATGTCGGCGATCCGGTTGAGCAGCGTGCCGCCGCGGCGGGCGGCCGAAAGGGTCGCGGCGATCAGCCCTCCGGCTGCTTCGGGCAGTTCCATCCGCTGAAGCCGCGACTGCATGCCAAGGATGATGGTCAGCAGGTTCGAAAAGTCATGAGCGAGGCCCGAGGTGAGTTGGGCCGCTATTTCCCGCCGCCGGGTCTGTTGCAGCGCAGTGCGGGCCTGGGTCTCTTCGGTGATGTCCATCGACAGGATATAGACACCGCCAGACATCGGATCGGGGGTGAGTGCGACACGAATCCGGCGCGATGACGGTTCGTGGGTGAATTCAAAAACTGACGGTTGGCCGCCATAGGCGAGGTCGAGCTGCGGGCCGATCACCGACCAGGGCTGTGACCCGAGAACATCGGCGACATGTTTGCCGACGATGTTGGTCTGGCTGCCCGGCATGATGGTGCTGAGCCGACGGTTGGAATAGGTATAACGCCGATCGGTGCCGACATGGGCGATATGGGCCGGCATCATCTCGGTGGTGAGACGGGTCCGAGCCTCGGCCTCGGTGATCTGGCGCTTGGCCTCTTCCAGCGCCGTGACCGTGGCGGCCAGTTCGCGGTTGGCCGCCGACAGTTCCTCGGCATGGGAGAGGAGTTGATCCGAGAGCTCTTCGGAGCGAGTGCGCAGGAGTTGTTCGGCGCGCTTTGCAGCGGTGATGTCGGTATAGACCGTGATCCAGCCACCCTGCGGCAGGGGGGAGCCCTCGACCGAAATCATGCGGCCATTGGCGCGGGGACGCTCCATGTAATGCGGCACGAAGGCCCGGGCCTGTTCGACACGGATGGTCACGAAACTCTCGATATCTTCAATCGGACCATATTCGCCGCTGGTGGCCAGATAGCGGATCGTATCCTCGAAATGCGCGCCGGGTGTGACGAGCGCCTCGGGCAGCCCGAACATGTCCCGGAACATCCGGTTCGAGATGACAAGACGCAAATCGGAGTCGTAGATCGACAGGGCCTGCTGGATAAGGTTCAGCCCGGCCATCATCATGGCATGTGTGTCTGTGCTGATCTGTGCCATGGCTCCTCCTGCCATGGGAGGTAGCGCAAGCGATGGCGTTGGGAAAGGGGACAGGGCGGACTATCGGGACGATGTGTCGCAATCCGCGCCTTGTTACAATTCGTAAGATTCCGGCAAACTTGGAGAAAGACTTGACGTCGAGGGTCAGTGCCACACCCTATGACACGGGAGAATCATCCCCCTGAGGCAAATGGGGGGCCCGATGGAGGAAGCGGGCTAAGGGAGGATACGACTTGGGCAATCCGTCTCAGGCGGTCGGTGGACTGGTGTCCATTCCGGCGTTATTGCAGCGAAATGCGCGGGAATTCGGCTCAAAGGCTGCTTATCGCGAAAAGCAATTCGGCATCTGGCAGTGCTGGACGTGGGCCGAGGCCGAAAAAGAGGTCGAGGCGCTGGCGCTGGGGCTGATCAATCTGGGCGTCAACGAAGGCGATTTCATCGCCATTATCGGGCGCAACCGGCCGCATTTCTATTGGTCGATGGTGGCCGCGCAATCGGTTGGCGCGATCCCGGTGCCGCTCTATCAGGACAGTGCGGCCGAAGAGATGGCTTATGTTCTGGAACATTGCGGCGCGCGTTTTGCCGTTGTTGATGACCAGGAACAGGTCGACAAGGTGATCGAGGTGCAGGAACGTCTGCATCAGTTCGAGCACATGATCTATGTCGACCCGCGCGGTCTGCGCAAATACGACCACAAGGCGCTTCACGAGTTCGCCAAGGTGCAGGAACAGGGGCGTGCCGCCCGTGACGAATTCATTCAGGAGCTGAAGGACAGGCGCGAAAAGCCGACATTCGATGACCAGTGCGTCATGTTGTATACCTCGGGCACGACCGGCAAGCCCAAGGGCGTGGTTCTGTCAAACCGCAACATCATCCGCAGTGCACAGAATGCGAGCGAGTTCGACCATCTCGGCCCCGGCGATGAGGTCCTGGCCTATCTGCCGATGGCATGGGTGGGCGATTTCATCTTCTCGATCGGGCAGGCCTACTGGACGGGCTTCTGCGTCAACTGCCCCGAGAGCCCCGAAACCATGATGACCGATCTGCGCGAGATCGGGCCGACTTACTATTTTGCACCACCACGCGTTTTCGAGACTCAATTGACCAACGTGATGATCCGTATGGAGGATGCCGGAGCTCTCAAATACGCGCTGTTTCATCATTTCATGGATTTCGCCCGCAGCGGTGCAGGCGAGAAATACGGGATGCCCAAACGCAGCCTGGCCAAACCCGATCTCAAGCGACGGGTCAAGCAAGCATGGAAATTCTCCATGGGGGTCGGATTTGCCCTCGAAACGTTGATCGAGAACGCGATTCGGCTGTTCTTTGTGAAGCTGCGTCACCCGATCAATACGCGCGAGCATTTCAAGGCTACAGATCCGCTGGGACTGTACCTCTATCCAGAACCCCTGCGCAGCTATTTCAAGTACCGCATGGGCGAGGTTCTGGTCTACGGGCCGCTCAAGAACACGCTGGGATTGTCGCGCGTCCGGGTAGGCTACACGGCGGGCGAGGCGATCGGGCCCGAGATTTTCGACTTCTACCGTTCGCTCGGCATCAACCTGAAACAGCTTTACGGTCAAACCGAAGCATCCGTGTTCATCACGGTGCAGCCGGATGGCGAGGTTCGGGCGGATACCGTGGGCGTGCCAGCGCCGGAGGTCGAGATCAAGATCACCGAAGAGGGCAGGATTCTCTATCGCAGCCCGGGCACGTTTGTCGAATATTACAAGAACCCCGAGTCGACGGCCGACACCAAGGATGCCGATGGCTGGGTCGATACCGGCGATGCGGGTTTCTTCGAGGAAGGCACAGGCCATTTGCGGATCATCGATCGGGCCAAGGATGTCGGCAAGATGGCCGGTGGAGCGATGTTTGCGCCCAAATATGTCGAGAACAAGTTGAAATTCTATCCCGATATCCTTGAAGCGGTGCTGTTCGGAAATGGCCATGACTATTGTGTTGCATTTATCAATATTGATCTCTCGGCAGTGGGCAACTGGGCCGAGCGCAACAATATCGGCTACAGCTCCTATCAGGAGCTGGCCGGTCATCCGCGGGTTCTGGCGACCATCCAGGAACATGTCGAGGCGGTGAACCGCTCCGTGGCAGAAGACCCGATGTTGTCGGGTTGCCAGATCCACCGCTTTGTCGTGCTTCACAAGGAACTTGATGCGGATGATGGCGAGATGACCCGCACCCGCAAGGTCCGCCGCGCCTTTGTGGCCGACAAGTTCAATGACATCGTCGAGGCTCTTTATGACGGGTCCGAAACGGTCTCGACCGTGACCGAGGTCACTTACGAAGATGGACGCAAGGGCACGATCAAGGCGACGCTTGAGATTCGCGACGCCAAGGTGGTGCCGGTCGAGCCTCAGAAGGCGGCAGCAGAATGAGCGTGATGGATCAGGAAACCCATGTCACTCCGGATGGCCGGACGATCGGCGGCGTGCTGATGGAGATGCGCAATATCAGCTTGCGATTTGGTGGTGTGAAAGCGATCACCGATATCAGCTTTGATATTCGAGAAGGCGAGATCCGCGCGATCATTGGACCGAACGGGGCCGGAAAGTCGTCGATGCTGAACGTGGTATCGGGCTTTTACATCCCGCAGGAGGGCGAGGTCTGGTACAAGGGTTCGGTGCGGCCGCAGATGCGCCCGTTCGAGGTGGCCCGGCAGGGGATCGCCCGGACGTTTCAGAATATCGCCCTGTTTGAAGGGATGAGCGTTCTGGACAACGTGATGACCGGACGCCTCAACCACATGACGACAGGGTTGCTGTCGCAGGCGATCTGGAAGGGCAAGGCCGAACAGGAGGAAATCGAGAACCGCGAGGTCGCGGAAAAGATCATCGACTTTCTCGAAATCCAGCACATCAGGAAGACGCCGGTTTCGCGGCTTCCTTATGGCCTGAAAAAGCGGGTCGAGCTGGCCCGTGCGCTGGTCGCGCAGCCTTCGCTCTTGCTTCTCGATGAGCCGATGGCGGGGATGAACGTGGAGGAGAAAGAGGACATGAGCCGTTTTATCCTCGACGTGAATGACGAGTTCGGGACCACGATTGCCCTGATCGAGCATGACATGGGCGTGGTCATGGATCTCAGCGACCGGGTCGTGGTCATGGATTACGGCAAGAAGATCGGGGATGGCACCCCGGACGAGGTGCGTAACAACCAGGCGGTGATCGACGCCTATCTGGGGGTAGCCCATGACTGACACGACCGCAAGAGATCAAATCCATCCGGGGGACGCACACCATGCCTGAACAGCTTCTTTGGGGAATGGAGGTCTTCATGAACGGCCTCATGGCTGGCGTGCTCTATGCGCTGGTCGCCTTGGGCTTCGTGTTGATCTTCAAGGCCAGCGGTATCTTCAACTTCAGCCAGGGCGTGATGGCGCTTTTTGCCGCCCTTACCCTGGTGGGGATCATGGAGGGGCGCGTCCCGTTCAGCCATCTCATCAATGCCGTCTTTGGCACCTCGGTCCATCACTTCGGCTGGAACGTTCCTGCATTCGCCGCGATCTTGTTGACCATGGTGGTCATGGTGGGGCTGGCTTGGCTCGTGAACCGCTACATCTTCCGGCATCTCGTTGGGCAAGAGCCGATCATACTTTTCATGGCTACGATCGGATTGGCTTATTTCCTTGAGGGCTTCGGTGACATCATGTGGGGCAGCGACATCAAGAAGCTCGATGTCGGTCTGCCACAGGGGATCAACAGCACCATAGACGAGATCACCTACAATCTGTTGGGCTATGGGTTCTTCATTGACAACCTCGACCTGTGGGCGACTTTTGTTGCGATTCTTCTGGTGATCGCTCTTGTCTTGTTCGCACAGTATTCGAAACATGGTCGCGCGATGCGCGCCGTGGCCGACGATCACCAGGCCGCGCTTTCTGTCGGCATCAACCTCAATTTCATCTGGGTCATGGTATGGTCGCTGGCCGGTTTCGTGGCGCTGGTTGCGGGCATCATGTGGGGCACCAAGTCGGGGGTGCAATTCTCGCTGTCGCTGATTGCCCTCAAGGCGCTGCCGGTGCTGATGCTGGGCGGGTTCACCTCGATTCCCGGCGCCATCGTTGGCGGTCTTATCATCGGGGTCGGCGAGAAACTGTTCGAGTTCATCGTCGGGCCAATGGTGGGCGGTGCGACCGAGAACTGGTTCGCCTATGTGCTGGCGCTGATCTTCCTCGTCTTCCGGCCGCAGGGCCTGTTCGGCGAGAAGATCATCGAAAGGGTATGACGGGATGTCCAAGCTGATCGCCATTCTCAACGTGATCGCCTGGTCGGGCTTCTGGGCCTTTGGCTATCTCGCCCTGTCGTCTGATCCCTCCAATGCTTCACAGATGGTGATTGCGGCGGTTCTGGCGGGTATCGGTGCTGGATTGGGTCTATGGGCCTATTTCTGGCTGATACGCTACAGCGAAGCGACCGGTTACGCCAAACGGCCAAACCTTGTCAAAAAGACGCATCTTGAAGAAGAACATGCAAACGGGGAGAGCGCCTGATGTTTTATCGTGAGGCAGGTGATTTCAAGACCTCATATCCGGAGGATGGGCAGACCTTTCCGATCAAGCTCGACCGGTTCGGCTTTTACGCCGTGGTGTTCATCGGGTTTGTGATCATCCCGTTTGTGATCAACGATTATTGGGTCAACTCGGTTTTCCTGCCCTTCCTGATCTATGCGATCGCGGCGATCGGGTTGAACATTCTGGTCGGTTATTGCGGGCAGGTCAGCCTTGGTACCGGCGGGTTCATGGCGGTGGGAGCCTATTCCTGTTACAAGTTCATGACCGGGCTTGATATCTGGATCGGCGGGGTTCAGTACGCGCTGCCGCCGATCAACATCTTCTTTTCCGTCATCCTCGCGGGGTTGGTGACCGCCTTGGTGGGGCTTTTGTTCGGCCTGCCGAGTTTGCGGATCAAGGGGTTCTATCTGGCCGTGGCGACGCTGGCGGCGCAGTTCTTCCTTGTCTGGTTGCTCAACAAATGGGCATGGGCCTACAATTATTCCGCCTCCGGGCAGATCAGCGCGCCTGAACGCAGTATGTTCGGTGTGCCCGTGACCGGATCGAATACCGAGCCTTGGGCGGTCTATCTGTTCTGTCTGGTGTTCCTGACGGTTCTTGCCTTGATCGCGCGCAACCTGACGCGCGGAAGCATCGGGCGCAAGTGGATGGCGATCCGCGACATGGACATCGCCGCCGAGATCATCGGAGTCGATCCGCTCAAGGCCAAGCTCAGCGCCTTTGCGGTCTCGTCCTTCTTTATCGGGATTTCCGGCGCGTTGTTTTTCAGCGTCTATCTCGGGGCCGTGGAAGTGGGCGAGGTGTTCGGCATCAACAAGTCGTTCCTCTTGCTCTTCATGGTGATCATCGGCGGGCTGGGTTCGATCTTTGGCGCCTTTGCCGGGGCTGCGTTCCTCGTGCTCTTGCCAGTGTTTCTAAAGAATACTCTGGTCGGGGGTCTTGGGTGGCCCACCGATCTGGCTGCGCATCTGGAATTCATGATCGTGGGCGGTCTGATCGTGACCTTCCTGGTCCTTGAACCGCACGGGCTCGCGCAGCTTTGGCGTGTCATCAAGGAGAAACTCAGGCTTTGGCCCTTTCCGCACTGAGTTGCGCGGACGGGTCGGACCCTTTTCGGGGGGGCAAAACCCCGGACAACATCGGAATCAACCAATGGGAGGAGAAACCCGATGAAAATGAAACTAGCCACACTGGCACTGGGCGCGGCGCTGGCCGCGGGTCCGGCGCTGGCAGAATTGACCTTTCCTTCGCTAAGCTATCGCACCGGCCCTTATGCCGCGAACGGCATTCCGTTCGCCGATGGCTATGCCGACTATTTCACGCTTCTGAACGAGCGTGATGGCGGCATTGGCGGAGAAAGGATCAACCTGATCGAATGCGAAACCGGTTACAACACCGAGAAGGGTGTGGAATGCTATGAGGCGACAAAGGGGAGCGGCGCGCTTGTTTATCAGCCGCTGTCGACCGGCATCACCTATCAGTTGATTCCCAAGGTCACCGCGGACGACATCCCCATGCACTCGATGGGCTATGGCCGGACCTCGGCCAAGAACGGCAAGGTTTTCAGCCACATCTTCAACTACCCGGTCAACTACTGGGATGGTGCCTCGGTCGGGATCAAGCATCTGCTGGATCTCAATGACGGTGATCTGAGCGGCAAGACTGTTGCTCTGGTCTACCACAACTCGGCCTACGGCAAGGAGCCGATCCGCACACTGGAGGAGTTGGGGAAAAAGCACGGCTACGACCTGACCCTGTTGCCAGTGGATCACCCCGGCCAGGAGCAGAAATCGCAGTGGCTTCAGATCCGCCGCGAACGTCCTGACTATGTGATCATGTGGGGCTGGGGCGTGATGAACCAGGTCGCGATCCAGGAGGCCGTAAACATCCGTTACCCGATGGAGAATTTCATTGGCATCTGGTGGTCCGGCTCGGAGAACGACGTGAAGCCCGCAGGTCAGGGCGCGCATGGATACAAGGCGCTGGCCTTTCACAATATGGGATCGGATTATGAAATATATGATGATCTCGAAACGCATGTCGTGAGCAAGGGTCTTGCGGCCGGCTCGGGCGATCAACTCGGAACCGTGCTTTACAACCGTGGTCTCTACGCGGCAATGCTGGCGGCCGAAGCTGCCAAGACTGCGCAGGAAATCCACGGTACGAGCAACATCACTCCAGCGATGATGCGCGACGGGATGGAAGCTTTGGAGATCACCGAAGAAAAAATGGCCACCTTGGGCATGGCCAATTTCGGCCCGGAATTCAAGGTGAGCTGCGAAAACCATGGTGGCGATGGCCTTGGTGCCGTGGCCCAGTGGGATGCGAATAGCGAGTCGTGGACCCTGATCACCGATTTCGTGCAGTCGGATCAGGATGTTCTTCAGCCGCTGATCGAGGAAGACTCGTCCGCCTATGCTGCGGAGAATGACATCGAGGAACGCTGCAACTGAGCGTTGCGGCGATCAAGACCCCGGCCGGCCACCACCGGCCGGGGCACCCCAGACAAGTTTCAAACGAGAGACAACGCCATGCTGGATGCCGGTGAAACAGCCCAAGAGACGCTTCTCGAGGTCAACAATATCGAGGTGATCTATAACCACGTCATCCTCGTGCTGAAGGGCGTGTCGCTCAAGGTGCCCAAGGGCGGGATCACCGCCCTGCTAGGTGGCAACGGCGCGGGCAAGACAACCACGCTCAAGGCGGTATCCAACCTTTTGCATTCGGAGCGCGGCGAGGTGACGAAGGGTTCGATCAGCTATCGCGGTGAGCGTGTGCAGGATCTCACGCCCAACGATCTGGTCAACAAGGGCGTCATTCAGGTCATGGAGGGGCGCCATTGTTTCGAGCACCTGACCGTCGAGGAAAACCTGCTGACCGGTGCATATACCCGCAATGACGGCAGGGGTGCGATCGATGCCGACCTGAACATGGTCTACGATTATTTTCCGCGTCTGAAGGAACGCCGCCGTAGCCAGGCGGGATATACCTCGGGCGGTGAGCAGCAGATGATCGCGCTTGGCCGGGCCTTGATGAGCCGGCCCGAGACCATCCTGCTGGATGAGCCGAGCATGGGTCTGGCCCCGCAACTGGTCGAGCAGATCTTCGGGATCGTGAAGTCGCTCAACGAGGAGGAGGGTCATACCTTCCTGTTGGCCGAACAGAATACAAATGTGGCACTGCGCTTTGCCCATTACGGCTACATCCTTGAAAGTGGCCGGGTGGTGATGGAAGGCGTCGCAAGCGATCTGCGCGAAAACCCGGACGTTAAGGAATTCTATCTCGGGATGTCCGACGAGGGCCGCAAGAGTTTCCGAGATGTGCGGTCCTATCGCCGCCGCAAGAGATGGCTGAGTTGATCCCTGCCCGGGGGAGTTGCACGTGACACGAGAGACGATCAAACCCGATGGAGATCAGGCGATGAGTGCTTTTTTTGATGCCCTGGAAACCCGCTCGGCCGACGAACGCGCCGCCGATCAGCTTGATGCGCTGAATGCCCAGCTGGAAAAGCACGGGCTGGGGCAGCTCAAGGATCTGACAGAGCTTTCCGAACTGCCTGTTCTGCGCAAATCCGATCTGAGCAGTCGGCAGAAAGCGGCCCCGCCGTTCGGTGGATTGCCGGTGTCGAACGTGGCGCATTACTTCCAGAGTCCGGGTCCGATTTATGAGCCGGGCGGTATAAGCCATGACTGGTGGCGGTCGGGCCGTGCGATGTTTGCAGCGGGCATTCGTGCCGATGACATCGTGCAGAACTGTTTTTCCTATCACCTGACGCCTGCGGGCATGATGTTCGAGAGCGGCGCGCGGGCGATCGGCTGTGCCGTGGTGCCGGCCGGAACGGGCCAAACGGAACTTCAGGCGCAGGCGGCGCATGACATCGGGGTGACGGCCTATACCGGGACGCCGGATTACCTCAAGATCATCCTCGACAAGGCCGACGAAATGGGCCTCAAGCTGGTGATTACGAAGGCCGCGGTCGGCGGTGGGGCCCTGTTTCCGTCATTGAGACAAGAGTATGCCGACCGGGGAATCCAGTGTCTTCAGGGATATGGCACGGCCGATCTGGGCAGTGTCGCCTATGAATCCGAGGCGATGGAGGGCATGATCGTGGACGAGCGTGTGATCGTCGAGATCGTGACCCCGGGCACCGGCGATCCCGTCGCCCCTGGCGATGTGGGTGAGGTGGTTGTCACGACACTCAATCCCGACTATCCGCTGATCCGGTTCGCGACCGGCGATCTTTCGGCGGTGATGCAAGGCCAAAGCCCCTGTGGACGCACCAATATGCGGATCAAGGGATGGATGGGCCGGGCCGATCAGACAACCAAGATCAAGGGCATGTTCGTGCGACCCGAACAGGTGGCCGCGCTGGTGGCCCGCCATGACGAGATCGTCAAGGCGCGCGTGATCGCGGCGCGGGAAGGCGAGATGGACACGATGACGGTTCAGATCGAGGCCAGGGGCGGGAACGAGGCGGATTTCGCGAAATCGGCGAGCGAACTGCTCAAGCTCAAGGGGCGGGTCGAGATGATGGCCCCGGGAACCCTGCCCAACGATGGCAAGGTGATCGAAGATACACGCAGCTACGATTGACCCAATGGGCCGACGCCCGATTGGCGTCTGCACTCAGCCATGAGACGTGCGTTTCCCGTCCCTGTCAGCGGATCAGGACATAGCTGCCCGGCGCCTTCCCGAGCGATGGATAACCTGCATCCGGCGCCGCCATGGGCGGCGGGTCGATTCTCTCACCACTATGGCCGTCCAGCCATTTGACCAATTCCGGCCACCAGCTTCCCTCGTGCGGGGCATGGCTGGCCAGCCAAGTGTCCGGATCCATGTAGAGCGCACCGGGCTTTCGGTGGCCGATTCGATAATGCCGGTGCGGGTGGCCCGGTTCGGACACGATGCCGCCATTATGACCGCTCGAAGTGAGCAGGAAGCGTAAATCACAACTGGTGAAAAGTTTGGTCTTGTAGACCGACCGCCACGGCGCGATGTGGTCGGTTTCGGTCCCGACAACGAACATGGGCGCGGAGATATCGCGCAGCGCGATGACCTTGCCATCGACTGCAAATCGACCGGCGGTCAGGCGGTTCTCCATGAAAAGCCCGCGCAGGTATTCCGAATGCATCCGCGCGGGCATCCGCGTGGCATCGGCGTTCCACGTGCCCAGGTCGGTTTCTTTCTCTTCGATTCCAAGCAGGTAACGACGAACGGCACGTTGCCAGACAAGGTCTTCGGAACGAATCGCGCGAAAGGCACCGACCATCTGGTCGGAGGAGAGGTATCCCTGATCGCTCATCAGGTCTTCGAGCAGGGACACCTGGCTTTCATCAAGGAACAGCATCAGTTCCCCGGCCTCGGTGAAATCCGTCTGGGCGGCCAGGAGAGTCACCGAGGCAAGCCGGTCATCGCCGTCACGTGCCATGGCAGCGGCCGCGATGGAGAGAATCGTGCCGCCAAGGCAATAGCCGCAGGCATGAATCTTCTCGTTGCCGGTGATGGTCGAGACCGCGTCCACCGCCGCCATGAGACCGTCGGTTCGGTAGTCATCGAGGCTGACGTCACGCAACTCGGGGCCGGGATTGATCCAGGATATGCAGAAGACGGTAAAGCCCTGACCCACCAGATAATTGATGAGCGAATTCTCGGGCCGCAGGTCGAGGATGTAATATTTCATGATCCAGGCCGGCACGATCAGGATCGGCTCGGCCCGCACGGTATCGGTTTGCGGCGCATACTGGATCAGCTCGAAGAGAGCATTGCGATAGACCACCTCACCCTTGGTCGCGGCGAGGTCGTGACCGACCTTGAATTTCGACGGCGGTGCGGTTTCCTCGTGTTTCAGGGCGCGCAGCAGATCCTTGGACGCAAGCGACGCTCCGGCCGCAAGGCTGTGACCGTTGCTTTTCAAGGCGTGTTCGATCACCTCGGGATTGGTCAAGGCGACATTCGAGGGCGAGAGCGTGTCAAGCGCCTGACGGGCCATGAAGCGCACCCGTGCCGCATCCTGACGACGCAGGCCGGGGATGCCGTCGGTGGCGTGATCCCACCAGTCGTGACCGGCCAGAAACGCTTGCTGCATGGCGCGGAACGATGGTTGGGACCAGCCGGGATGGGCGAAGCGATGATCGTTCGGGCCGGGCGTGAAAGGTGGGTCGGTTTCGGCACTGGCGCCCATGTCGGCGGCCAGTTTCCATGCCGATTCGATGGCATGTTGTGCAAGCTCCAACTGTCGCCCCGGGGCGCGGCCGATATGCATCACCCAATCGAGCCAGGCTCCGGCGGCGGCCTGTTGCGACACCTCGCCGGTCACCTGGGCAAGCATGGCACGCAGCGCGCGGTCGGCTCCGTCGTAGGGATGCGCGCGCGCCTCGTCGGCGCTTTGGTGATCCGGCATTCCGGTGCCGGTGGACTCTGCAGACAGGGATTTGCGGGGCTGTGAAGTCATGGTGCGATTCGGCTCCGTGATGTGCAAGTTTCGAATTATCAACGAACCCTGCAAAGGATACATGTCAGGCGCATAACAATTCGCCGGATAAGCGCATTCTTGCTGGAAATCAGGTCTTCAAACGAAAAAACCGCCCAGAAAACGGGCGGTTCCAACCTTTGAGCCGGGTTGAACGAGATGTCGTGCGTTCAGCCCTGGCGGGCCTTGAAACGACGGTGGGTCTTGTTGATCACATAGACGCGGCCCTTGCGGCGCACGACGCGGCAATCGCGGTGGCGGTTCTTGAGCGAACGCAGCGAGTTCTTGACCTTCATGGGTCTCTCCTATCTGACGCGGCGCGGCCTTCACGCCTTTGCGGGCGCCCCGGGGCGATCCGGGGCAGTTCGTTCGATGGTGGGCGGTACTGGGATCGAACCAGTGACCCCTACGATGTCAACGTAGTGCTCTACCGCTGAGCTAACCGCCCGAGGAACCGAAGCAAATCCGGCCCCAAAAAGATCGGGCGCGGGAGATTTCCGCGCCGGTCTGGCGGTTTATAAAAGGGATTGACGGGGGGATCAAGGGCTTTTGGAACGCCTGACAATTGCGTAATGATAGAGCATCAGGAGGGGCCATGCCGAAAATTGCCTATGATCTGATCTGCCCGGAACAGCGGACAACCGCGGTTGTGTTCGCTTCGCCGCATTCCGGGCGCGATTACCCTTGGACCTTCCTGCGGCGCACGGTGCTGGACGCGCAGTCGATCCGAACCTCGGAAGATGCATTCATCGACCAAATCTTTGATTGTGCGCCACAATTTGGCGCGCCTTTTCTGCGGGCCGGGGCGCCGCGTGCGTTTGTCGATCTCAACCGGGGGGCGGATGAGCTTGATCCGGCGCTGATCGAAGGTGTGCTCAAGATCGGGCACAACCCGAGAATCGCCTCGGGACTGGGTGTCATCCCGAGGGTGGTGGCCAATGGCAAGGCGATCTATCGCGGCAAGTTGCCGTTGAGCGAGGCGCGGCGCCGGATCGACACCTATTGGCGACCCTATCACCAGATGCTGCAACGCCAGTTGAACGAGGCGCACGCCCTTTTCGGCGAGGCGATTCTCGTCGATTGCCATTCGATGCCGCATGAGGCGCTCGACACGATCGCGCGCGGTGTCCGGCACCGCCCCGAGGTCGTGATCGGCGACCGGTTCGGTGCTTCGGCCTCGGGGGAGATGGTCGAGCGGGTCGAGGCGGCGTTTGCCGCGGCGGGCTTGACGGTGGTGAGAAATGCCCCGTTTGCAGGGGCTTACATCGCCCAGACCTATGGCCGCCCGGCGCGCGGTCAGCACGCGATCCAGATCGAGATCGACCGCGCACTCTACATGAACGAGCAGATGATCCGGCCCAACGGCAATTTCAACGCGTTCCGCCGCCTGATGCGGGGCGTCGTCGCCGAGATCAGCGCCATCGGGCGCCGCGAAGAGCGGCTCGCGGCAGAGTAAAGATCCGGTCAACCGGGCGCCCCACAAGGTAAACGCCGCTGCGCGGGGGCCGGGGCCGGGGGTGATCCCCGGCTGCTGTCCGGCTGCCGGGCGTGCACCGCCGCAGCGCAGCAAGTGTGAACCGGAAATGAATGAACGATGCGTGCGGTATCGCGCCGCCCGGGCAACGGATGGGTTGGCCCGGGCGGCGCGGGGATCGGTGGATCGGGGCTCAATCGGCGTTGAGCAGGACCGCCTCGACCCGGCGGTTCGCTTCGCGCCCTTCGGGGGTGAGATTGGTGGTGATCGGGCTGAGATAGCCGATGCCTTCGGCGACCATCTGCGCCCTTGGCACCGCGAACTCCGTGGCGAGACGTTCGCGCACGGACATCGCGCGGCGTTTCGACAGGACGATATTGCCGTCGAGCCCGCCGACCGCATCGGTATGGCCGACAAGCGCGACCTGACGGGCGGGATCGGCGAGAAGATATTCGGCCAATGCCGCAAGCGAGGCGAAATCGCCGCGGCCAAGCGCGGAGGAGCCGGTTTCGAATGCGAGATCGGAGAGCACCGCGAAGCCGTCCCGTTCCAGCGCCATGGCCAGAGGCAGCGGCGTGGCCGGTGGCTTGTCCGGTGCCGGGGTGTCGGCGGGGCTGAGGGCCGGGCGCTCTCCTCGGGTGCTTCCGGGCGGAGGCTGATCGGGGGGCACGATCTGGACCACCTGCACGTAGCCCGAGGTCGCGGTGCGGCTGGTCAGCAGCGCGGCATGGCTCTGGCGCCCGTCGGAATCGGTGTGCCGAGCGGCGAGAAAGCGGAAATCGAACAGGTCCACATACATGTCCGGGGCCGGCACGACATCGAGCGCAAAGCGGAAGTCGAAGCCGCCGCAATCGGCGGCGGCGCATTCATAGAGCGTTTCATATCCTGCATCGGTCACTTGGTCGCGCAGAGGGGCGAGAAGCTGCAAGCTGGTGATCCCCTGTGCGTCGATTCGCCAGGCCCGGATCGCGACCTGTCCTTCGGCGGTGATCGCTTGCATCTGCCCATCGGCGAACGGGCCGGTGGGTAGCCGATAACTGTCCGGGCCGCTGATCCGTTCGGCGGTGAGCCTTGCGTTGGACGGCAGGGTGAGATCGACGGCCCGGGCGGGATCGCCTGCAAGGGCGAGGCCCAGTGCCAGGAACAGGGCGAGGATCGGGACGAGCGCCCGATCCGGGTCAGCGCGATTGCGCGTGGTATTCGTCATTCGGTCGCATGTCGGTGGCCGAGGCCACCCGGTTGGTCATGTTGTAGAACCCCGCGACATTGGCGATGTCCCAGATATCGCGGTCGGTGAAGCCGACCTCGCGCAACCTTTCGCGGTGTTTCTCCTCGATCTTGTGGCTGGCGACGGTCATCATCTCGGCGAATTCGAGCATCGCGTATTGGCGTTCATCGAGATCGGCGGCGCGCCAGTTCATCACCATCATCTCGCCCAGCATCGGGTTGCCCGACAATTCCCGCACCGCCTGCCCATGCGCGGTGAGGCAGTAGAAGCATTTGTTGATCGAGGAGACCGCGACCGCGATCATCTCGCGTTCGAGTTTCGACAGGCCCGAATCGCCCAGCATCAGGTCGTTGTAGAGCGCGGTGAAGGCGTTGAGCTTGTCGATATCGAAGGCATAGGATTTCAGCACGTTGGGCACGAGGCCCAGCTTGTCCTGGCAGATGTCGAAATATTTCTGCGTCTTTTCGGGCAGCGGATCGACCATCGGCAGATCGAGGGCGGTGGGTTGGTCTTTGGTCATGTTCGGCCTTTCCGTTTGCGATAGTGATACTGTCCCACATGGGTCATTCCAAGGGAAGCATAGAGCGCATTTGCCGCAGCGTTGGCGCGGGTGCAGACCGCCGAGATGTGGGTGGCGCCGTGGGTCGCGGCCCAGAATGCGGCGCGGCGCATCACCCATTTGCCCAGGCCCTGCCCGCGCTGATGGGTCAGCAGTTCGAGCGCGTGAACCATGGCGATGCTCTCGTGGATCGCGACGAAGGCGACGCCGCCGGGGTGGTCGTTCCAGCGCGCGATGATCGAGGTCTTCGGCCCCTGTGCGCGGTGCATCACCGCGATCCTGCCCGGCCCGATCCCGCCCTTTTCCCAGATGTCGTGCATGATCGCCAGCGGCTCCCAGACGGGGATGGCGGTGACGGGGGGGACGGGTTCGGTGGTCAGGGTCTCGACCGGTGTCACGTGGAGGTTGACCGGATCGACCACGTCATAGCCGCGCGCGGCAAGCTGCGCGTCGAGCGCGTCCTGCCCGGCGCGGATCATGAAGAGGCAGGGCTGGCCCATATTGCGCATGGTGGCCTCGGCCTCGGTCAGATCGTCCTCGGTGACGGGGCGTTTGGCGGTGGTGGCGCTGACCCTCTGGCCGCCGCCCTGGCCTTCGCGGAAGGTGAAGGCGTCGGTTTCGATGTAGCGCGCGGCGGGCCATGTGCCGTCGATGACGCGGTAAAGCGTCGGGAGGTCAGGACGCGTCATCGGGAAACAGCCTTGAAAGCGCCTGCATCGCCGCGTCGAGCCGCGCGCCGTCATGGCCGCGGATCACGATATGCGCGCCGAAGGCCCCGGAATGGGAATAGGGGTAGGAGCCGAAAGAGAGGTCGGGGAAGTCTTCGGCCAGCTTGCGCAGGGGGCCGGCGATGTCGCCCTCGCCGCGCTGGACCCGCAGGCTCTGGCTCAGGAGCGGGGCACCGCCGGTGAGGGTGGGCAGGATGGAGGCGACCATCGCCTCGAAGATCTGTGGCACCCCGGCGAGGACATGGGTGTTTTCGATGGTGAAACCGGGTGCGGCCGAGATCGGGTTGTCGATGAGCGTCGCGCCCTCGGGGATGCGGGCCATGCGCAGGCGCGATTCGTTCAGATCGGTGCCGGTGCGGTCGTAATGGGCCTGGAGCATGGCGCGGGCGTCGTCGCGGATGCCGATGGGGCGGTCAAAGGCGGCGGCGACGCAATCGGCGGTGATGTCGTCATGGGTGGGGCCTATTCCGCCCGAGGTGAAGAGATGGTCGAACCCGGCGCTGAGCGCCTTGACCGCCGCGGTGATGGCCGGGGCGTCGTCGGCGACCACGCGCACCTCGCGCAGGTCGATACCGTGCTTGTTCAGCGCCCCGGCAAGGTGGTGCATGTTGGCGTCGCGGGTGCGCCCCGAGAGGATTTCATCCCCGATGACAAGCATGGCGGCGGTGGGATTGGGCATGGGGCCTCCTTCGGATGGCGCGCTTGAACGATGCGTGGGGTCGGTATAGGCCCAAGCCCATGCGCTTTCAAACCCCTCTTGAACCGGCCCGGCTGATCCGGCGCTATAAACGGTTCCTGGCCGACATACGGCTGGAGGACGGGCGGGAGGTCACGGCGCATTGCGCCAATCCGGGCTCGATGATGGGGCTGGCCGAGGAAGGCATGAAAATCTGGGTCGAGCCGAATGACGATCCGAAGAAGAAGCTGAAATACGGCTGGCGGCTGGTGGATCACGAGAACGGCCATTTCACCGGGGTCGACACATCGGTGCCGAACCGGGCGCTCAAGGCGGCGCTGATCGCGGGCGAGGTGCCGGGGCTGGTGGCGACTATGGTGCGCCCGGAGGTGAGATACGGCGAGAAAAGCCGTGTCGATTTCCTGCTCACCGGGGCGGGGCCGGAGACCTGGGTCGAGGTGAAGTCGGTGACGCTGTGCCGCGCGGCGGGGCTGGCCGAGTTTCCCGATGCGCGCACCGCGCGGGGGCTGCGGCATCTGGAAGAGCTGGCGAAACTGGCGCAGGCGGGGGCGCGGGCGGTGATGCTTTACCTCGTGCAGCGCACCGATTGCGGGGCGGTCGGTATCGCGGGCGATATCGACCCCGATTATGCCGCCGGGCTGGAGCGCGCGCGGGCAGCGGGGATCGAGGTGATGGCCTTTGATTGCCGGATTTCGCCGCAGGAGATCGCGCTGGGCCGGGCGCTGCCGTTTCGGACGTAGCGACCGCGCCCCCCGACAACGCCCCCCGGACGCGTCGCCCGCCCACCCACCCCGACGCGCCCGGGGGGCGTGGTGCCCGGATCGCGGCCGTCATGCGCCTTGTGGCGGGATGGTCTTCCGTCCGCTCGGGGCGGCCGCTGGGCGCGTGATAGAGGGGCTGCCTGCTCTGGTCCTTGGGCACGATCTGGCCTAAAGAGGGGCCATGATCCTGAGTTTCGGCAAGAAGGCTGGCAGCGTGAACGAAAAACACCGGGGACGCATGACGCGCGATGGCATCCGCATCCATGAAAAGGCGGATTTCGCGGGCATGCACAAGGCGGGCGATCTGGCCGCGCGGATTCTGGACGAGATCGCGGAGCACATCCATCCCGGGCAGCGCACGGGCGAGCTCGACCGCATCATCGAAGAGCGGGTGACCGAAGCGGGCGCGAAATCCGCCACCATCGGTTACAAGGGCTATCGGCATGCCTCCTGCATCAGCGTGAACCACGTGGTCTGTCACGGGATTCCGGGGGCGCCGATTCCCAAGAGCGCGGGGGAAACGATTTCGAAGGACCTCGAAAAACGCCGGTCGGACGATGTGCTCAAGGATGGCGATATCGTCAATATCGACGTCACGGTGATCGTCGATGGATGGTTCGGGGATACCAGCCGGATGTATGTGGCCGGCAAGCCCAACCGTCAGGCCAGGCGGTTGATCGACGTCACGCACGATGCGCTGATGACCGGCATCGAGGCGGTAAGGCCTGGCAATACCTTCGGTGACATCGGTCATGCGATCCAGACCCTTGTCGAGGGGCACGGGATGAGCGTGGTGCGTGATTTCTGTGGTCACGGGCTGGGCCGGGTGTTTCACGCGCCGCCCAACGTGCTGCATTACGGGCGCGCGGGCACCGGGCCGGTGCTCGAGGAGGGCATGTTCTTTACCATCGAGCCGATGGTCAACCTGAAACGCCCCGAGACCATGGTCCTGGCCGATGAGTGGACCGCGGTGACCCGCGACAAGTCGCTGTCGGCGCAGTTCGAACATTCGGTCGGAGTAACGGCGGAGGGCGCCGAGATCTTCACCCTGTCGCCGGCAGGCCGGTTTCACCCGACCTGGGGCTGAGTTCTCGGCCCCGATGGCGCGCGCAGGCGCTCTTTGAGAACGTGCCGTCACTTCGATCTCTGCGCCGTGGTCAATCCGGGCAAGCTGGGTCAGACTGATCGCGCGGGGGCGGAGGAACGCGCGATGCTTGCAACAGACGAGAGCCCCGGGGCGGCGCTGGTGATCCCGCTCCTGTCGGCGGCGAATTTCATCATCGGCATCGGGGCCTTTCTGGTGATCGGCATCCTGAGCCCGATGATTGCCGATCTGGGGGTGAGCGCGGCGCGGGGTGGCTGGATCATGACATCCTATGCGCTGGGCTATGCGGTGCTTTCGCCGGTCCTGGTGTCGCTGACCGGGGGGGTCGGGCGGCGGCGGGTGATCGCTGGGGGGCTGGTGGCCTTTGCGCTGGCCTCGGCTTTGTCGGCGCTGGCGCCCAATGACATCGTTCTCAATGCCGCGCGGGTTCTGGCGGCGGCGGGCGCCGGGGTGGTGACGCCGGTGGCCGCGGCGGTGGCTGCCGGGCTGAGCGGGCCGGGGCGGCAGGGCCGGGCGCTGGCGGCGGTATTCTTTGGCCTCACGATGGCGCAGGTCGTGGGCGTGCCGGTGGGCAGTTTCCTCGCTTATCTGCTGGGTTGGCGGGCGGCGTTCTGGGTGGTGGCGGGGCTGGCGCTGCCGGTGGCCCTTGCGGTCTGGGTGATGATCCCGGCGGGGCTGTCGTTTCGCCCGGTCACGCTGCGCGATCTGCGGCAGGTGATGGTCGATGCGCGGCAGATGGCGGTGATCCTGTTCACCGCGTCCTTCCTCGGGGCGATCTATGTCGTTTACACGTTCTTTTCGCCGATCCTGACCGAGACCATGGGGTTCGGACGCAACGAGATGACGCTGGCGCTGGTGATCTATGGGCTGGGTGCTGTGGCGGGCAACCTGATGAGCGGGCGGTTGAGCGATGTGATCGGGCCGTTCCGCACGCTGTTGATCGTGAGCGCGAGCCAGGTGGTTCTGATGCCGGTCTTTTCGGCACTGCCGCTGCCGGTCTGGCAGGTCTATGTGTTCCTGTTCTTCTGGCCCGCCTTCGGGTGGTCCTTCATGGCCGCACAGCAGGCGCGGCTGATGCGGATGGCGCCCGAGCGCGCGCCGGTGGTGATGGCGCTGAATGCTGCGTCGATCTATGTCGGCGCGGCACTGGGGTCGGCCCTTGGGGGGCTGATTCTGGCCGGTTGGGGCATGGCGGCGCTGGGCTTTGGCGGGGCGGTCGCCGCGGCATGGGCGATGCTGCATCTGGTGGCGACCCGGGGGATGGAAGACGCCGCGCGGAGGGCCGGCTGAGGGTCAGCCCGCCGGGGGCTCCACGGCGCGGCGGTAGAGATGCCAGGTGGCGTGGCCCAGAAGCGGCAGGACCAGCACCAGGCCGAGGAAGAAGGGCAGTGCCCCCAGCGCCAGCAGGAGTGCAACGGTGAGGCCCCATGCCGCCACGGTGAGCGGGTTCTTGCGGGCCACGTGCAGCGAGGTGGCGACGGCCATCGGCAGGCCGGGGGCGCGGTCGATCAGCATCGGGAAACTGAAGGCCGCGGTGACCAGCACCAGCGCGGCAAAGACGGCCCCCACGCCGAAGCCGATCACGATCATCGCCCAGCTGTCGGGGGTGGTCAACACCGCGCGCAGGAAGGCGAGGTTCGATTCGGGCAGGGCCGGGCCGAGGGTGGCGTGATAGATGCCATAGGCGGCGGCCATCCACGCCAGGAAGATGCCGAAGAGATAGAGCCCCAGCACAATCACGGGCGCGATGGCGGTGCGGCGCAGGTGGCCGAGCGCCCGGGGCCATGAGACCTGTTGACCGGGGTCGGCCTGCTCGGCCTGTCGGCTGAGTTCGTAGAACAGAATCGCCGCGACCGGGCCGATCAGGGCAAAGCCCGCGGCGAGCGGAAAGATCAGGTGGATGAGCGATTGCTGAAACGCGAGATAGGCCAGCGCGAGGCCGAGCACCGGGTAGATCAGCAACAAGGCGGCCACGTCAGAGCGAAACCGCCCGGCATCGCGCGCGCCGTCGCGCAGGGCGGTGCGGATGTCGGAAAGGGTGATGCGCTTCACCTCGGGCAGGTCGGCGGCGGGATCGCTGCCCAGGCTGCGGGTCATCTCGGCAAGGGCCTGGCCCACGCCGCGGGCCTTTCTCGCGCCCCATGAGGCGGGGTTTCCGATTGTCTGGACCATGAGAGGCCTCTTTTCCTGTGTCGGTCGGGACAGGCGCAGGCGGGATCACCGGGAGCGGTGGACCTGTCCTTCTCGGGCCCAGCTTAACACGGGCAAAGGGTGGTGCGGGTCACGATGACGGGAGTGTCAGGTGTCGCCGGCTGTCAGCAGCGTGATCGTGGTGTCGCCATAGCGGCGGGAATCGCGGGTCGTGAGGCCTTCGGGCGGGGTGACGGGCGCGCTTTCCTCCCACACGATCAGCGCGCCGGGGGCGATCCAGCCGCCCGCGAGCGCGGCGGCGAGGGCCTGTTCTCCGAGGCCCCGGCCATAGGGCGGATCGAGGAAAACGAGGGTGAAGGGCGCGGCGGGGCAGGGGCCGAGCTTGCGCGCGTCGCGGCGAAAGAGCCGGGTCGCGCCTTGCGCATTGCAGATCTCGATATTGCGGCCGATGAGGGCGCGGGATTTCACCCCGTCATCGACGAAGGTGACATGCGCGGCCCCGCGGCTGAGGGCTTCGAGACCGAGCGCGCCGGTGCCGGCGAAGAGGTCGAGCACACGCGCGCCGGTCACCGGATCGCCGAAGCGCCCGCCGGCGAGGATGTTGAACAGGCTTTCGCGGGTGCGGTCGGTGGTGGGGCGCAAATGCGCGCCCGGGTCGCCCTTGCCGACACTGGCCAGCGCCCGGCCCCTGAAGGTTCCGCCGACTATGCGCACGGGGCGAGGCTTTGCGCGGAAAGAAGGGCGGCGCCCGACCCGGGGTGGGTGCGAAGCGCCCGCCCATGGGGCGGGGCGGGCGCTGCCCGGTCTGCTGCGCAAACCGGGCGGGGCCTTTGCCCGTTGCCGATCACAACAGCGCCTTCAACTCGGTCGCGGGGTCAGTCACTGCCGCCGGATCGGGGGATTTACCGCCCTCGATCAACCGCTTGCCAATCATGTAGGCGCGCGGGTCGTTCATCGCATCGACGGCGAGGAGCGCCTCACCCCGGTAATACCAGACCGACTGGCTGCCGTCCTTGTTGCCCTGGCGGGTGAACACTTGGTCATAGCCGGCATTCAACCCGGCGATTTGCAGCTTGATGTCGTATTGATCCGACCAGAACCACGGTTTGGCGACGTAATCCTTGCCCGCGCCCAGCATGTTTTCGGCCACGCATTCGGCCTGATCAATCGCGTTGGGCACGGATTCGAGGCGTATGCGGGTGCCGCGATATGGAAACGAGGTGCAATCGCCCGCCGCCCAGATATGCGGATCGGAGGTGCGACCCTGCGCATCCGTCCTGATGCCGTTCTCGATGTCGAGCCCCGCCGCCTCGGCCAGTCGGGTATCCGGGGTGATGCCGACGCCGACGATCACGAAATCGACCGGGATCTCGGTCCCGTCCGAGAACCGCGCGCCGGTGACGCGGGTTTGCCCCGTGAGGGTCTCAAGCCCTGTGCCTTCGAGGATTGTCACCCCATGCGCGGCGTGCAGCGCGCGGAAGTAATCCGAGGTCTGGGGCGCGGCGACGCGTTGCAGGATGCGGTCGGCCATTTCCACAAGGGTCACGTCGAGCCCCTTTTTCGCCGCGACGGCGGCGGCTTCGAGCCCGATATACCCGCCGCCCACGATCAGCACGCGGCGACAGGGGGCAAATTCGGGGGCCATGGCATCGACATCGGCCAGGGTGCGCACCACATGCACGCCCTCAAGCGCGCCGCCGATGCCGTCGGGCAGGCGGCGCGGCACCGATCCGGTGCAAAGGGCGAGCATGTCATAAGGCAGGGTCTCGCCATCCATGGTCACGCTGCGGGCCGCGCGGTCGACGGATTGGACCTCGCTGCCCAGCCGAAGCGTGACGCCATTCTCGGCATAGAAGGTTTCGGGGCGCAGATAGAGGCGTTCGACCGCCATCTCGCCCAGAAGATACGCCTTGGAGAGCGGCGGGCGCTGATAGGGTGGGGCGGGTTCGGCGCCGATGAGCGTGACGGCGCCGGAATGACCGATGTTGCGCAGCTTGGCGACAAGCGCCGCACCCGCCTGACCCGCGCCGATAACCACGATGTGAGACATTTCCGCGTTCTCCCCGTTGCGTCCGCCGGGGGAGCCTATAACTTTGGCTCACGGAAACGCAACGCAAGACAGGAGAGACATATGGCGATTTCGGTGGGCGAAACGCTGCCCGGTGGCACGCTGATGACGGTGGGGGCCGATGGGCCCGAGCCGGTCGAGCTTGAAAGCAAGGTAAAGGGTCGGAAAGTGGTGATTTTCGCGGTGCCGGGGGCGTTCACGCCGACCTGCCATTCGGCGCATGTGCCCAGTTTCCTGCGCGTCAAGGACGAGCTGGGCGCGAAGGGCGTGGACGAGGTGATCTGTGTCAGCGTCAACGACCCCTGGGTGATGCAGGCCTGGGGCGAGGCCAGCGGCGCGGCGGAAGGTGGCATCACCATGCTGGCCGATTCCTCGGGCGCTTTCACCAAGGCGATCGGCATGGATTTCGATGCACCGCCGGTGGGCTTTGCGGGCCGGTCGAAACGCTATGCGATGCTGGTCGAGGATGGCGTCGTGCAGGTTCTGAACCTCGAAGAGTCGCCGGGCACCTGCGAGATTTCGGGCGGCGAGTCGATGCTGTCGGCGTTGTGACTTTGAACGCGGCGGGGGCGGGTGCTTGCGCCCCCGCCTGCGCCCCCTTGCGGGGGCTGACGGGGCATCTGGCAGATGGCTGAAATAACCGGGAGCGGGGGCGCGGTGGCCGATCTTTTCGTGATCGGCGGTGGCATCAATGGCTGTGGCATCGCGCGCGATGCGGCGGGGCGCGGGCTGTCGGTCGTGCTGGCCGAGCAGGGCGACCTGGCGCAGGCGACGTCGTCGGCCTCGACCAAGCTGTTCCATGGCGGGTTGCGTTACCTGGAATATGGCGAGATCCGGCTGGTGCGCGAGGCGCTGCGCGAGCGCGAGACGCTGCTCCGCGCGATGCCGCATATCGCCTGGCCGATGCGGTTCGTGTTGCCCTTGCACCCCGAGATGCGGTTCGAAGGCGGCACGCCGGTGGCGCGCCTGTTGCGGATCGTCATGCCGTGGCTGCGCGGACGGCGGCCGAAATGGATGATCCGGTTGGGGCTTTTCCTTTACGACCATCTGGGCGGGCGCGAGATATTGCCGGGCACGACGCGGCTTGACCTGCGCAGCGCGCCCGAGGGCAAGCCGCTCAAACCGGGCATCGAGGTGGCGTTCGAATATTCCGATTGCTGGGTCGAGGATTCGCGGCTGGTGGTGCTCAACGCGCGCGACGCGGTGGCGCGCGGGGCCGAGGTGCTGACCCGGATGCGGGTCGAGCGGGCAAGCCGGGTGGGGGATCTGTGGGAGATCACGCTGCGCGATGTCGAGACCGGGCAGGTGGCAACGCGGCGCGCGCGGGTATTGGTCAATGCGGCGGGGCCGTGGGTGGGCGAGGTGATCGGCGGCGTGGCCGGGGTCAACAGCGCCGAGCGGGTGCGGCTGGTCCGGGGCAGCCATATCGTCACGCGCAGGCTTTACGATCATGACAAGTGCTATTTCTTTCAAGGCAGCGACGGGCGGATCATCTTTGCCATTCCCTATGAGGGCGATTTCACCCTGATCGGCACCACCGATGCCGACCATCCGGGCGCGGATGTGCCGCCGGTGTGCACCGAGGAGGAACAGGATTACCTGTGCGCCTTCGCGTCCGAATATTTCGCGCAGCCGGTGACGCGCGACGACATCGTCTGGACCTATTCCGGCGTGCGGCCGCTTTACGACGATGGCGCGGGGAGTGCGGCGGCGGCGACGCGGGAATACGTGCTGCGGCTCGACCGCGATGGCGCGCCGCTTTTGAACGTGTTCGGTGGCAAGATCACCACCTATCGGCGGTTGGCCGAAAGCGCGATGGGAAAGCTGGGCGCGGTGCTTGCCGATTTGCCGGGGCCTTGGACGGCAGGCGTGCCCCTGCCGGGCGGGGATTTCCCGGTGGACGGGGTCGATGACTTGATCGCGCGGCTGATGCGGGAGTATCCCTTTCTGGAGGGCGGTGCGGCGCGGCGGATGGTGCGGGCCTATGGCACCGAGGCGTGGGAGATTCTGGGCGATGCGCGGGCGCGCGACGATCTGGGGCGCGATTTCGGCGGGGGGCTGAGTGCGCGTGAGCTGCGCTGGCTGATGCGCCATGAATTCGCGCGGAGGGCCGAGGACGTGGTCTGGCGCCGGTCGAAACGCGGGCTGCGGATGAGCGGCGAGGAGATCGCGGCGCTGGATGCGTGGATGCGCGAGGAGCGCGGGGAGGGGAGTGATGAGCCATATTCTGGCGATTGATCAGGGCACCACGTCGAGCCGGGCGATCGTCTTTGATGCGCAGATGCGGCTGGCGGCGGCGGCGCAGGAGGAATTCGCCCAGCATTTCCCCGCCTCGGGCTGGGTCGAGCATGATCCGGCGGATATCTGGGCCACGGTGGCGGGCACCTGTCGTGCGGCGATCGAGCGGGCGGGGATCGGTGCGGGCGACATTGCCGCCATCGGGATCACCAACCAGCGCGAGACCACGCTGGTCTGGGATCGCGACGCCGGCGCGCCCATTCACAACGCCATCGTCTGGCAGGACCGGCGCACCGCCGAGATGTGCCGAGACCTCAAGGAGGCGGGGCACGAGGCAATGATCGCTGCGCGCACGGGGTTGTTGCTCGATCCCTATTTCTCGGGGACGAAACTGCGCTGGCTGCTCGATACGGTCGAAGGCGCACAGGAGCAGGCCCGCGCCGGGCGGCTCTTGTTCGGGACGGTGGATTGCTATCTCATCTGGAAGCTGACCGGCGGGCGGGTGCATGCGACGGATGCGACCAATGCCGCGCGCACGCTGCTTTACGACATTCGCGAGGGGCGCTGGAGCGAAGAGATTTGCGGGCTTCTGGACATTCCCATGGAGATGTTGCCGGAAGTGCGCGATTGCGCCGGTGATTTCGGGGTGACGCGGGCCGATCTGTTCGGGCGGGAAATTCCGATTCTCGGCGTTGCGGGCGATCAGCAGGCGGCGACGGTGGGGCAGGCCTGTTTCGCGCCGGGGATGATGAAATCGACCTATGGCACGGGCTGTTTCGCGCTGCTCAACACGGGCGAGGCGCCGGTGCAGTCGCAGAACCGGCTGCTGACCACCATCGCCTATCAACTGGACGGCAAGCCGACCTATGCGCTGGAAGGGTCGATCTTCATCGCCGGGGCGGTGGTGCAATGGCTGCGCGACGGGTTGAAGATCATCCGCGCGGCGAGCGAGACGCAGCCGCTGGCCGAGAAGGCCGACCCGGGGCAGAACGTGATCCTCGTGCCCGCCTTTACCGGGCTGGGCGCGCCCTATTGGCAGCCGGAATGCCGGGGCGCGATCTTTGGCCTCACCCGCAACACCGGCCCGGCCGAGTTTGCCCGCGCCGCGCTGGAGAGCGTAGGGTTCCAGACCCGCGACCTTCTGGAGGCGATGAAGGCCGATTGGGCGGCAGAGAGCGGCCGCGGCGATGTGGCCACCCTCAGGGTCGATGGCGGCATGAGTGCCAGCGACTGGGCGATGCAATTCCTGAGCGACATCATCGGCGCGCCGGTGGACCGCCCCGAGGGGGTTGAGACCACCGCGCTGGGCGCGGCCTGGTTGGCGGGGATGGGGGCCGGGCTTTACCCGTCGATGGAGGAGTTCGCCCGGGGCTGGGCGCTGGAGCGGCGGTTCGCGCCGGGGATGGACGATGCGACGCGCGCCGCCCGATACGCGGCCTGGACCCGCGCGGTGCAGGCGGTGATGCGGGTTTAGGGGGTATCGAGTATGATCGAATGCGCCCCGCCCGGAACAGCGGCGAAGCCGCCCGGGCAGCACACCATTACCCGGCAGGCGATTTTTCGCAGAAAAAATCTGCCGGAAGGGGGCCGCCCCCCGGCAACTGTGCTTTCGAGGAGTTGCGCTCCGTTTCGGGCAGTGGATGGTGTTGCAAGATAAACTGCCCAACGCTGATGTAGTGAGCACCCGACCGCGGCCCTGTGCTGCCCTTTCGTTGGGCACGAGACGAACCCGATTTGCTGCGATACGCAATAGGGGGCGGGATCGGTCGTTTGCGTTCGCTTGCATGGCGGTCAGATCAAAGGGGTGGGGTTCGGCGGCTTTGCGGGATTGAGGGAACGCGGTCGCGGCAACGGCGCCAATCTCGGCTTTGGGGATCAAAAAGTGGTCAGCTATTGAGACGAATTCTGCGTTGGATTACAACCATGCAGCAATTTCCATCGAATAACCAGATTTCCGGAAAGAAACACGAAGCATGATTGCCTATGTCACAGTCGGTGCGGATGACATCGCGCGTGCGAAACGGTTTTACTCGGCGTTCCTGCCTGACCTTGGTTATGAACTGGCGGAAGGGTCTGAGGGGCTAAGTTACATATTGCCCGTCCAGCCGGGTCATTCTCCGGTTCTGCCTGACTTCTACGTCAAACCACCCTTCGATGGGCGTCCGGCCTCGGCTGGCAACGGGTCCATGGTCGCATTCGAGGCGCGCAATCAAAAGCAGGTTCGTGACCTTCATGCCGCCGCGCTTTTCGCAGGCGGTTCCGACGAGGGCCAACCGGGTTTTCGTGCCTCGTATGGACCTTGCTTCTATGTTGGCTACCTTCGCGACCCTCAAGGCAACAAGATCGCGCTTTTCTCCAGCGATCCGAACGAACCGGGACGGGAGGGGTAACGCGGTTCGCCGGGCGGCAAAAGCCACTCGCCGCATCACGCAAGATCGGAATGATGGCCGCCGAGCCGTTCAGATGTCGAGATCGACGGTGAATGTCTCCTCGGCCCAGCCGTCTTGGGAACAGCGGGCGCGGACTTGGATGCGGCGCAGCCCGTCGGGCAGCATCACGTTATAGAGCGAGCGGGTGAAGGGCTGTTCGTCGACATGCGGATGCATGAGTTCGCGAAAGCCCAGCCGGTTGCCGGCGTCGTCGAGCACCTCCCACGCGTCGGCAAAGTGATCCCAGTCGGCGTCGGGATGTTCGAGCGTCACGTCGATGCGCCAGCCCATGCCGGTGCGGATGGTTTCGACGGAGAGAATCTCCGGGGCCTCGGGCCGGGCGGTGGCGGGCAGGAGCAGGGCGAAGGCGAGAGCGGCGGAGGAAAGGGCGTGGGTGTATGTCATGGGTGAGCTTGTAGCAGGGTCGGGCGATCACCCGCATCTCAATTCTTCGTGTCGCCGGGTCGGGTCACAGGAAATGCGTCGTTGCTTTTCGGAGCAATTGGTTATATTTCTTTACCAATCATGTGGAGGCTGCCATGGATATGCCCATACCCGACCCCGGACTTCTGGCAAGGAAACCGCAACTCGTCGCGGCGTTGCAGCGGGTCTTGCCACGCGAAGCGGTGATTCACGAGGAGATCGAGACGCGGGCCTATGAATGCGATGCGCTGACCGTGTATCGCTGTGCCCCGCTGGCGGTGGTGTTGCCATCCTCGACGCAGGAGGTGTCGGCGGTCCTGCGCATCTGTCACGAGATGGAGGTGCCGGTGGTGCCGCGCGGCGCGGGCACGTCGCTGGCGGGCGGGGCGCTGCCCACGGCGGACAGCGTGATCCTGGGCGTGGCGCGGATGACCGAGGTTCTGGAGGTCGATCATGACAACCGGTTCATCCGGGTTCAGACCGGCCGCACCAACCTCAGCGTCACCGGGGCGGTCGAGGAAGACGATTTCTTTTACGCGCCCGATCCGTCGTCGCAGCTCGCCTGCGCCATTGCCGGCAATATCGCGATGAATTCCGGTGGCGCGCATTGCCTGAAATACGGCGTGACCACCAACAACCTTCTGGGCGTGACCATGGTGATGATGGATGGCGAGGTGGTCGAGATCGGCGGCGCGCATCTGGATGCCGGCGGGTATGACCTGCTGGGGCTGATCTGTGGCTCGGAAGGGCAGTTGGGCGTGGTGACTGAGGCGACGCTGCGCATATTGCGCAAGCCCGAGGGCGCGCGGCCTGTCCTGATGGGCTATGACAGTTCCGAAGTGGCGGGCGAGGTTGTGTCGGACATCATCAGGGCCGGTGTCCTGCCGGTGGCGATCGAGTTCATGGACCGGCCCTGCATCCGCGCCTGCGAGGCCTTTGCCGGGGCGGGATATCCCGATTGCGAGGCGCTTCTCATCGTCGAGGTCGAGGGCAGCGATGCCGAGATCGACGAGCAACTGGGTGTGATCCTCGACATTGCCCGCAGGCATGATCCGGTGGAACTGCGCGAAAGCCGCTCGCCCGAAGAAAGCGCGCGGATATGGCTGGGCCGCAAATCGGCCTTTGGGGCGATGGGGCAGATCAACGATTACATGTGTCTTGATGGCACGATCCCGGTGAGCCGGTTGCCCCTCGTCCTGCGCCGGATCGGGGAAATGTCGAAGGAATACGGCCTGGATGTGGGCAACGTGTTTCACGCCGGTGACGGCAACATGCACCCGCTGATCCTGTTCGATGCCAACAAGCCGGGCGACCTGGAGCTGTGCGAGGCATTCGGTGCCGACATCCTGCGGCTCTGTGTCGAGGTGGGTGGTTGTCTGACCGGTGAGCACGGGGTCGGGATCGAGAAGCGCGACCTGATGTTCGATCAGTTCGCGCCGGATGATCTTGATATCCAGATGGCGGTGAAGGACGTGTTCGACCCGAAATGGCTGCTCAACCCGGCCAAGGTGTTTCCGCTGGCGGCATCGGCCGGGCGGCGGGCCGCGTGATCGCATCCCGGGGGGTCAGCCCCCCGGACCCCCCGAGGTATTTGAGGGTCAGATTAAGCATGGAACCGGTTTCCGAGAGTGAACTGAGCGAGATGATCGCGGGGGCGGATGGGCCGCTGCGCATCATCGGGGGCGGCACCCGGCCGGTGGGTCGACCGGTGGACGGTGCGACGCTTGCGTTGGCGCGGTTGAGCAGGGTGGTCGATTACGAGCCCGGTGCGCTGACGCTTGTGGTGAAGGCGGGCACGCCGGTGGCCGAGGTCGAGCGGGTCCTGGCCGCCGAGGGGCAGCGGCTGCCGTTCGAGCCGATGGATCATCGCGGGCTTCTGGGCACGCAAGGCACGCCCACGATCGGTGGCTTGGTGGCGGCGAATGTGAGCGGGCCGCGGCGGGTGCAGGCCGGGGCGTGCCGGGATTACCTGTTGGGGGTGCGGTTCGTGGACGGGCGCGGGCGTGTCCTCAAGAATGGCGGGCGGGTGATGAAGAACGTCACCGGCTATGACCTGGTCAAGCTGATGGCCGGGAGCCGCGGCACGCTGGGTGTTCTGGGCGAGGTCAGTTTCAAGGTGCTGCCCGAGCCGCCGGCGGCGGCGGTTCTGCGTCTTGACGGGCTGGACGAGGCCCGCGCGGGGGAAGCGATGTGCGCCGCGCTCCGCTCGCCTTTCGAGGTGACGGGGGCGGCGCATCTGCCCGAAGGCACGGCCGGGGAAACGCTGCGGACGCTGATCCGGATCGAGGGGTTTGACGCCAGCGTCACCTACCGGGCCGGGCGGCTGGTCCAGCTTCTGGCCGGGTTCGGCGAGGTGGCAGTCGAACGCGACAAGGCGGAGATCGCGCGGGTCTGGCGCGCAGTGCGCGATGTCGAGGCGTTCCACGGGCGCGCCGGCGATGTCTGGCGCTATTCGGTGCGCCCGACGCAGGGGCCCGCGCTGGGAGCCGCGCTGCGGGGCATGGGCGCGCAGGCGCTGCAATATGACTGGGGTGGCGGGCTTCTTTGGGCCTTGGCGCCGGAGGGGACGGACATGCGCCCGGAGGGGCTCGATGGTCATGCGACGCTGATCCGGGCGGGCGAGGAAACGCGGGCACGCTTGCCGGTATTTCAGCCCGAGGCGGCGCCGATCCAAAAGCTTTCGCAAGCTTTGCGGGATAGGTTCGATCCGAGGGGCATTCTGAACCCCGGATTGATGGGATGATGATCATGGCGCTGATTCTGGCTTATCTTGTGTTTTTCGCGGTCGGTCCGCTGATTTTCCTGGGACTCACGCGGGCGCGCCCGTCGCGTGGGCGGGTTTTCATCGGGGTGGTCTCGGTCGCGGGGCTGATGGTGGCGGCCTGGGGTCTGCGGGACGTGGCCGAGGGGCCGGTGGCGGTTCTGGGATGGCTGGCCTGTCTCTGGCTGGGCTGGGTGGTGACGATCGCCACGGCGGTTCAGGCGGTGCGGCTGCGGCTGCCGGCGATCAGAAAATGGAGCGCGGCGCTGGGCGCGGTGGCAACGGTGGCACCGTGGTTCGGGCTTTCGCTGGCAATGGGGGCATGAACGCGAATGCAGACGAATTTCACCGAAGAGCAGTTGCAGGAACCGGGCATTCAGCGTGCCAACGAGATCCTGCGCGCCTGTGTCCATTGCGGGTTCTGCACCGCGACCTGCCCGACCTATCAGGTGCTGGGCGACGAGTTGGACAGCCCGCGCGGGCGCATCTACCAGATCAAGGACATGCTCGAGAACGAGCGGGTGCCCGATGCGAAAACGGTCAAGCATATCGACCGCTGCCTGTCGTGCCTGGCCTGCATGACCACCTGTCCCAGCGGCGTGCATTACATGCACCTCGTCGATCATGCGCGCGAGTATATCGAGGCCAATTACAAGCGTCCCTTGGGGGATCGGTTGTTGCGCTGGGTGCTGGCGCGTATCCTGCCATATCCGGGGCGGTTTCGGCTGGCCTTGCTGGGGGCCAAGATCGGGCGGCCGTTCCGGCGATTCGTTCCCGATGCGCGGCTGCGCGCCATGCTGGAGATGGCACCGAAGGAGATTCCACCCGTCAGCTGCAATGACGATCCGCAGAGTTTTCCGGCGATCGGGGAAAAGCGGATGCGCGTGGCGCTGATGACGGGCTGTGCGCAGAAGGCGCTCAACACCGACATCAACGACGCCACGATCCGCCTGCTGCGGCGGCTGGGCTGTGAGGTCGTTGTGGCAAAGGGGGCAGGGTGTTGCGGTGCGCTTACCCATCATATGGGCAAGGCCGGTGAGAGCCACGCCACGGCGGCGAAGAACATCCGCGCTTGGGTCGCGGAGATGGAGGGCGAAGGCCTTGACGCGGTGGTGATCAATACCAGCGGCTGCGGCACCACGGTCAAGGATTACGGCCACATGTTTCGCAACGAACCGCTGGCACAGGAGGCCGCGCGGGTCGCGGACATGGCGATGGATGTGAGCGAGATCCTGGTCCGGCTGGAGCTGCCCGAAGGCGCGGTCAAAGGGCTGCGCGTGGCTTATCACGCGGCCTGTTCGCTGCAACATGGCCAGCAGATCAAGACCCATCCCAAGGACCTGTTGAAACGGGCCGGATTCGAGGTGGTGGAACCCGCCGACAGCCATTTGTGTTGTGGCTCGGCCGGCACCTATAACCTGCTTCAGCCCGAGATCTCCGGGCAGCTCAAGGCGCGAAAACTGCGCACGCTGGAAGCCAAGGCACCCGATGTGATCGCCGCGGGAAATATCGGCTGCATGATGCAGATCGGATCGGGCACGGAGGTGCCGGTGGTTCACACGGTAGAATTGCTGGACTGGGCGACAGGCGGGCCGAAACCGCGGGCATTGGCCGACGCCGCGCCCTAATTTCGCCCCATAGGCCGGCTAGGTGCGGGGAAAGTCCCGACCTGACCCGACCTGCCGGAGAGCCCATGTTTCGTATCCTGTCGCTTTCACTGGTTCTGAGCCTTGTCGCCTCCGTCGTGCAGGCGCAGGATACGCGTCTCAAACGGCTGGATACGGGTGATGAGGGCCGTGGCTGGGAGGCCGTTGGGCGGCTCGATATCGACGGCAGGGGATTCTGCACCGGGGCGCTGATCGCGCCCGACCTGGTGCTGACGGCGGCGCATTGCCTGTTCGACAAGCGCAGCGGGGCGCGGATCGACCATGCCGGCATCGAGTTTCTGGCCGGGTGGCGCAACGGGCGGGCCTCGGCCTATCGCTGGGTGCGGCGGGCGGTGATCCACCCCGATTACAGCTTTGGCGATGCGCTGGCCACGGATCGGGTGCGCAACGACGTGGCGCTTCTCGAATTGCACCATCCGATCCGCAATACCACGGTGATCCCGTTCGAGACCGATGCGCGCCCGGTCAAGGGCGACCGGATCGGCGTGGTTTCTTATGCCAGGGATCGCTCGGAGGCGCCGTCGATACAGGAAATGTGCCGGGTTCTGGCGCGCCAGCAGGGGGTTCTGGTGATGTCCTGTGACATCGATTTCGGATCGAGCGGGGCGCCGGTGTTCAGCTTTGACGGCGCGGCGGTGCGGATCGTGTCGGTGGTGTCGGCCAAGGCCGAGGTGGACGGCGCGCCAGTGTCGCTCGGCACGTCGCTTGCGGAACCGCTGGAGCGGCTCAGGGCCGAACTGGCCGCCGGGCGCGGGGTGTTCGGCGAAGGCGCGTCGCCGCAGGTGCGGCGGATCATCGTGGGGGGCGCGCGCGGCGAGACCGGTGCGAAATTCGTCAAGCCATGAGATATGCGGCGGCCATAGCGGCGCTGAGCCTTGGGCTGGTCCTGCCGGGTTGGGCCGGGGCCAATAGCGGGCTGGTGCGTCTCGACGACCGCCGCGACCTTCTGGGATGGGAGGCGGTGGGCCGGGTCGAGATCGCAGGGCGGGGCTACTGCACCGGGGTTCTGATCGCGACCGACCTGGTGCTGACGGCGGCGCATTGCGTTTATGACCGCGCCAGCGGACGGCGCTATGAAGCGGGTGAAATGCAATTCCAGGCCGGTTGGCGGCTTGGCACGTCGATTGCCGAGCGCGGCGTGGCACGGGTGGCGGCGCATCCCGGCTATGTGCCGTCGCGCGGGCTGACTGCCGAACAGGTAAGCGTGGATGCCGCGCTGTTGCGGCTGGACAATGCGATTCCGGCGGCACTGGCGGCCCCCTTCGTGCTGCATGGCGAGGCACAGGCGGGCGAGCGGGTGAGCGTCGTTTCCTACGGGCAGGGCCGCAGCGAAACGCTGTCATGGCAGCGCGATTGCGGCCTGCTGGGGCGGGGTCAGGGGCTGATGGCGTTCGATTGCGACGTGACCTTCGGATCGAGCGGTGCGCCGGTCTTTACCCGGCAGGGGCAGCGGGCGCGCATCCTGTCGCTGGTCTCGTCCGGGGGCACGCGCGAGGGCGCGCCGATTTCCTTTGGCATGGAATTGCCACCGGTCGTGGCCGAACTCAAGCGGGCGCTGCGGCGGGCAGGACCGGTGCCGCGGACCGGCGAAATCGCGCCTACGAGCGCGCGAAGATTGCGCGTTGGCGACAGCCAGGAGAGCGACGAACGCCCGGGCATCGGGGCGAGGTTCGTCAGGCCGCCGGGTTGAGCCCGGGGGTCTTGACAAGGGAAATCCACCTTACCATCTAGAGGTCGTCAGGGCGCCTTTCCGGGCCCTGGTACAAGAATGGTCTGTCCCGGAATGGGAAGATCGCAACATGACATGTTATCGCTCAACGGAGGATGACCCATGCGTAACTTTGATCTTGCACCGCTCTACCGTGCAACCGTCGGTTTCGACCAGATCGCCGACATGCTGGACCGGGTGATGGCGAATGACGTGACCGCCAATACCTACCCCCCCTACAACATCGAAAAGACCGCCGACGATGCCTATCGCATCTCGATCGCCGTGGCCGGTTTCGCCGAGAACGATCTGTCGGTCGAGGTCAGGGACGGGGCGCTGATCGTGTCGGCCCGCAAGGCCGAGGAGGACGAGCAACGCACCTATCTGCATCGCGGCATTGCCACCCGCGCCTTTGAGCGCCGGTTCCAACTGGCCGATCATGTCAAGGTGTTGGGCGCAACCCATACCGACGGGATGCTGCATATCGACCTCATTCGCGAGATCCCCGAGGCGCTGAAACCGCGCCGGATCGAGATCGCCAAGGGCGAGGATGCGGTTGAAAAGGATGTGGTTGACGCGGAAGCCGTCAACTGATCGGCACGTGTCGATCCGCATGAAAGTGGCCCGGCCGATCTCTTGGCCGGGCTTTTTCCATCATGCGCCCGTCAGGGTCGCCGCGCGGTCAGGAGAGGCGCGTCCTTGGCACCGCCGACAAGAAGCAGCCAGCCGCTGGCGTCGATGTAGAAGCGCCGCACTGTGTCCAGCGCGTCGAGAACGCGGCGCTCCTGCGCCATCTGCGCCGCGGGGCAGGCCATCATCGTGACGCCCATCCGGCCAAGCCGCAGCCCTTCGCCGGTCAACTCGTAACCGCCCATGAAACGGTTGCAGCCCGCGCGCCCTGAAATCCGCCCAACGGTATCGAAGGCGATGGTTATATCGGCATTGTCGGTCACCTCCTGGCCGGCGACATGTTCGATGTGCCATGCGGCACCGGTCAAAAGCTCGGCCGGGTCGCCACCGCACCCCGTCAGGCGGCGTTCGCCAAGCCTGAGCGTGGCGATGTGCGGATATGGCATGCCGGTTGCGTCGTCGTGGCAGAGCCGCTCTTGCAGGGTCAGTCGCGCGTCGATCTGCGGCATGGCGAAGGAATAGGCGCCGGGGGAAACCTGCACCTCCGGGCGCGGCGTGGTCAGGCTCAGCGCGCTGTAATCGGCGGTAATGTCAACCGTGTCGTCACCGATCCGCACATGCCAGCCCGGCTCGTTGCCGCGGGCACGGTAGAGGAACGGTTCGGGCATGGCTTTGATACATTGGCCCATGTCCTGACCTTCGAGGGTCAGCATCGCCGTGTCGCCTTTGGACCAGAATTCGGTGTCGGACCCGTCCGAGGCGACATAACGCGCACCCGAGGCGGAAACGGCCTCTTCCATCTCGAAATCGCGCCCATCCACGCGCAGCACGGCGCGGTCATTCAGGATACCGAAGGCGACCGGCCGGCCATTGCAATCGTATTGCGTTGCAAAGGCCAGCGGGGTTGTCGGGTCGAGACGCAATTCGCCCAGATCAACCGGCATGTCGCTCGCGTCAAAGGCGATGTCACGGATGATCCAGCGCGGCGCGCCGCCGATGCGGATGAGCGCATCGAGTTGCCCGGAAAGACCGTTCGGCACGGTCAGTGAAAAGGGCAGCGGCACCTGTTTCCCGTCGGCGGTGAACCGCGATGCCCCCAGCACCGTCTCAAAGGCACCGCGCGCGGTGACGGCAACCTCGGCATCGGGCGGCAGGGCGATGCGCGCCAGATAGGTCAGCGATCCGGCGATATCGCGCGTGCCGTCCTGCGCGGCGAGCGGCAGGGCGAGACAGGTTGCCAGGATCGCGGTGGAGGAGCGGCGCATGGGGCATCCCTTTTGCAAGATGAGATGCCCCAAGTTAGGCCGTATTCGTCCGGGATGCGAGGGGACCGACACCAGATGCGCGGTCCCCTGCGCAATGCGGTTTCATGCCGGATCAGACCGACATGCAGATGTATTTCATCTCGAGAAACTCGTCGATGCCGTGGCTTGAGCCTTCGCGGCCAAGGCCGGATTGCTTGACCCCGCCGAAGGGTGCGACCTCGGTCGAGATGATGCCGGTGTTGACGCCGACGATGCCGTATTCCAGCGCCTCGGCCACCTTGTAGACGCGGGACAGATCCTTGGCGTAGAAATAGGACGCAAGGCCAAAGATCGTGTCATTGGCCATGGCGATCACCTCGTCCTCGTCCTCGAACCTGAAGAGCGGGGCCATCGGGCCGAAGGTTTCGTCGGTGGCAACCTGCATGTCCTGCGTGGCGCCGGTGATGATCGTCGGCTGGAAGAAGGTGCCGCCGAGATTGTGCTGACTGCCGCCGAAGGTGATCTTGCCGCCCTTGGAGAGCGCGTCGTCGATATGTTCGCGCACCTTCTCGACCGCATCGGGGTTGATCAACGGGCCGAAGGCGGTGTCTTCCTCAAGCCCGTCGCCCACTTTCATTTTTGCCAACCGTTCGGTCAGTTTCTCGGCGAAGGCGTCATAGACCCCGGCCTGAACATAGATGCGGTTGGCGCAGACGCAGGTCTGGCCGTTGTTGCGGAACTTGCACATGATCGCGCCTTCCACGGCCGCGTCGAGGTCGGCATCGTCGAACACGATGAAGGGCGCATTGCCGCCCAGCTCCATCGAGCATTTCATCACCTGGTCGGCGGCCTGGCGCAGCAGGATGCGGCCCACCTCTGTCGAGCCGGTGAAGGTGAGCTTGCGCACCGCCGGGTTTTCGCAGAATTCCTTGCCGATCTCCGACGCGCTCGACGAGGTGACGACCGAGAAGACGCCATCGGGGATGCCGGCGCGCTTGGCCAACTCGCCCAGGACCAGCGCCGAAAGCGGCGTTTCCTTGGCGGGCCGTGCGACCATCGAGCAGCCCGCGGCCAGCGCCGGGCCGGCCTTGCGGGTGATCATCGCGTTGGGGAAGTTCCATGGCGTGATCGAGGCCGCCACGCCGATCGGCTGGCGAATGACGGTGATGCGCTTGTCGCGCTGATGGCCGGGGATGGTCTCGCCATAGACGCGCTTGGCCTCTTCGGCAAAGAACTCGATGAAGGAGGCGCCATAGGCGATCTCGCCACGCGCCTCGGCCACGGGTTTGCCCATCTCGGCGGTGAGGATGGTGCCGAGGTCGTCCTGATGTTCCATCATCAGGTCGAACCAGCGGCGCAGCACGGCGGCGCGTTCCTTGCCGGTCCATCTGGCCCAGTCCTTTTGCGCGACCTCGGCCTTGGCGATGGCATCGGCCACCTGCGCGCGGGAAAGATCGGCCACCTCGGCGATGACATCGCCACGCGCGGGGTTGGTCACGGCAAAGGTGCCGTTGTCTCCATCGACGAATTCCCCGGCGACGTAGGCCCGGGTGACGAGCAGCGTGGGATCCTTGAGCAGCGATGCGAGATTGGTGACGGTATCGAGCATGGGTGTATCCTCCCCCTTCATGGGTCGATTATCAGAATGCGGAAAGTGTCTCGCCAAGGCAAAGCATTTGGGCCTAGGATTGTCTAGGGCCAGATGAGGAGGATTGACAGGTGGAACTGGACGACGCCTATGCCAATGCGGCGCATATTCCGGGGGCCGAGCGGTTTCCGGGTCAATGGGCCGAGGCGGCGGAAATGTGGCGGGTGCAGCAGGCGCATGAGGATCGCGCGCGGCTCGACCTGGCCTATGGCGCGCGCCCGCGCGAGCGGTTCGACCTGTTCCTGCCGGACGGCGCGGCCAGGGGGTTGATGGTTTTCGTCCATGGCGGCTATTGGCTCAAGTTCGACAAGTCCTCGTGGTCGCATCTGGCGGCCGGGGCGGTGGCGCGGGGCTGGGCGGTGGCGATGCCGTCCTATGATCTCTGCCCGGATGTGCGGATCAGCCAGATCACGCGGCAGATCGCCCGCGCGGTGGAGGTGATGGCGGCGATGGTCGAGGGGCCACTGGTCCTGACCGGGCATTCGGCGGGTGGGCATCTGGTGGCGCGGATGCTGGAGAAGGGCATGGTGGCGGGTGAAGTGGCGGGGCGGTTGCGACGGGTGGTTCCGATCTCGCCGGTGGCGGATTTGCGCCCGCTGCTCAGCACCTCGATGAATGCACAATTGCAGCTCGACGCGGCCGAGGCCATGGCCGAAAGCCCGGTTCTGATGGAGGATCGTCTCGATGTGCCGGTCACGGCCTGGGTCGGGGGTGACGAGCGGCCGGCGTTCCTGGATCAGGCGCGCTGGCTTTCCGAGGCCTGGGGCTGTGACATGGTGGTGGCCGAGGGGCGGCATCATTTCGACGTGATCGAATCGCTGGAACTGGCTGACAGCGATCTGGTCGAAATGCTTGTAGGATAGGGCCGGGCGAGGGGTTCCACCCCTCGCGCTCCCCGGAGTATTTCGGGCAAGATGAAGGATCAGAGCGAGGACCAGCAGGGCAGGATGTCGCCCTCGGCGGGACTGGCGTGGAACACCGCGCGGGCAATGGCGCGGGCCATGGCGACGGCGGCGGCGTGACCGATATAAAGCGTGTCGGCCAAGGGGTTTTCCAGCGGTTTGTGGCCGGTGGCGGCGGCGAAGATCAGGTCGCCATCCATGGGCGTGTGGGACGGGAAAAGCGCGCGGGCAAAGCCGTCATGGGCGGCGGTGGCGATGCGGGTGCATTGTGCCTGGGTCAGAGTGGCATCGGTGGCGACGATGCCGATCGTGGTGTTGGCATGGGCCGCGAGCTTGGTGGGCGGGGCATGGGGTTCGGGGAACAGTGCCGAGGGGCCGAGGCCGCCGAACTCATCCGCGACCTCGAAGGGTGCGGCCCAGAAATGCGGCGTGTCGCCCACGGTTGCCGCGCCAAGGCTGTTCACCGCGACCAGCGCGCCCACCGTGTGACCCGAGGGCAGGATGACCGAGGCCGAGCCGAGCCCGCCCTTGAGATTGGCGGTGGTGGCCCCCGTGCCGGCGCCGATGCTGCCGAGCGAGAAGGTTTCCGATGCATTTTCAAGCGCTTCGTGGCCGAGCGCCTTGTAGGGGTTTTCACCCCATGCCTTGTCGCCGCCATTGATCAGGTCAAAGAGGATCGCGCCCGGCACGATCGGCACCAACTGATCGCCCACGGCAAAGCCGCGCCCCATCGCGCGCAACCTGTCGGCCACGCCCGAGGCCGCGTCGAGCCCGAAGGCCGAGCCGCCCGAGAGCACCAGCGCGTCGACCTGTTCCACCGTCTTGTCGGGCGCCAGCAGGTCGGTTTCGCGGGAACCCGGGGCGCCGCCCATGACATGCACGCCGCAGGTGAAGGGGGCGTTACCTGTCAGGACGGTGCTGCCGGTCTTGATCCGGGTGTCGGATGCGTGGCCGACCAGGAGGCCCTCGACATCGGTGATCAGGTTGCGCGGACCGGGACGGGCGGTCATGGGGCTTTCCTTTCCATTGTTTTTAAAGGCTTTTTCGACATCCTGCCAGATCCTGCGGGATCGGCAAGGGGGAATCCCCGACACGCCACCCGCGCCAGGGCGGGGGCGGCGTGCGCCGCGTCAAGGGTTTGACCGAACAGCGCGAAAACGGGGGGTGATTTGCGTGCACCCCCCGGCTGCCATCCGGCTGCCGGGGGCGGCCACATGGGCCGTTAACCATTCACGCAACGCTGCGCTCAAATCTCAGGCCAGCGCGATGAGCCGGGCCGGGCCGCCTGTGCCGCCGCGATGCTTGGGCGCGCCGATCACCAGCGTCGCGCCCGCGGCGGGCAGCTTGTCGAGATTGGCGACACATTCGATTCCGAACCGCCCGCTGGGCAGCCATGCGTAATGGGTGGCGAAATCGGGCGAGGGGCCGTGATCGAGGCTGAGCGTATCGACCGCGATCGACATCGCGCCGGTTTCTTCCATCAGCATGGTCGCGGCCTCGAGATGAAAGCCGGGGAAATGCATCGCCTCACCGTCGAAATTGCGAAACCCGTCACCGTTGACCTTGGGGCCCCAGCCCGAATGCATCGCCACGCAGGCATTGTCGGGAATCTCGCCATGGGCGGAAATCCACGCGCTGATGTCATCGGGGGTCACCTGCGCGTCGGGGTCGTCCGCGGCGCGGACAGCGATGTCGATGATGCAAAGCGGCGCGACCAGTTGCGCGATCGGGATCTCGTCGACCGACGCCCCGTCGGCCGAGAAATGCAGCGGCGCGTCGACATGGGTGCCGGTGTGTTCGTTGACCGTGAACTGCTTGAGGTTGAAGCTGTGTTCGGCGTAGTTGAAAAGCTGCTCCTCGGAATATTGCGGATCGCCGAAGAAGGTCGGAAAGTCGCGGTGCAGCGTGTGGGTCATGTCGGTTGGCCCCGCCCCGTGGCCCGCGGCCAGCGCGGGCGTGGCGGCGGCGGTGCCGAGGGCGGCGGCGGCCCCGGCCATGGCCGCGCCCCGAAACAGATCGCGCCGCGAGAGCATTTTCGTTTTCACGGCATTCATGACGCAGATATCACACATGGTTTTCACTCCATTTGTCCCTGTTGAGAAGCCCAGCCTAGCACGGAAGCCGAGTTGTGCCAGAATCCATTGTTCGGGGGCGCTGTCGGGGCCTTTGCGCTTCCCTTCGGCCCCTGCTTTTGCGACACTTCGGGCAATTCATGTGGGCAAGTGGATGTAAATCATTTTAACATTCCCTATATGCTGACCAGGCGATTGACCGGAAGGGAGCAAGCGATGGCGAATTTCGAAGAACAGGTTCTGGAATCGCAAAAGCAGGTGTCCGAGGCGCAGGCGAAGATCTCGGAACTGACCGGGCGGATCGAGAGCGCGCGCCAGAAGATGAAGACCGGCGAGGATATCGCCATCGACATCGAGAATGCGACGCTCGACGAGGTGCATGCCCATACCGAGATGATGAACGCCAATATCGCGGAACTCATCATGGGGCTGGATGATGTGACGGCGGCGTTTTCCAAGGATTTCGACGAGATGCGTTCGAAAACCGCGTGGGAAAGCTTTGTCGGCGTGTTTTCGCGGGGCAAGTCCGAGTCGCTGCGCCAGGAGCGGATGCGCACGGCGAGCATCGACGACAAGTTGCAGGACCTGATCGCCAAATCCGACGTGATCACCCGGCTGTTGCAAAGCCAGCTTGACGAGTTGAACACCCAGAAAGAGCAGGTCGAGGCCAATCTTACCGAGACGCTGGACGAGCGCGAGGTGACGGTGGGGGCGCTTGAATCCCTGCGCACCGAGATCAAGGCGATGGACCCGAAGATCATCGAGCTGGAGAACAAGATCGCGGTCGAACAGGACGCGGCGGCGCGCACGCGGCTGGAAACCGAGCTGGCCGCGCTCAATGCGAAATACAACGAGATGGTGCAGGACGAGCAGGTCAAGCTTGCCAAGAGCCAGACGCTGGAGCGCTATATCGAGAAGGGCAAGACCTGGATCGACAGTTTGCAGAACCAGGCGGCGACGCAGATGGTTCTGATCAACAAGTTGCAGACCGACACCAAACAGCGCGTGGTGCTTTACGATGCGTTGAGCAAGAGCCTCAAGACCGCGCAGCAGCAGGACGTGGCGCACCGGATCAACGAGATAGGGGTCGAGACCGACAAGGAGGCGCAAAGCTCGATGGCGGCGATCGGGGCGGCGACGAACCAGCGGATGGCCGAGATGATGGAGGCGCATGAGGGGCACATGGTGTTCGCCCGCGAGGTTATGGAAGCCAAGGCCAAGGCCGACGAGCGGTTTGCCCGGCGGTTTCAGAAGATCGTCGAGAAACACGACAAGAACCTTTACGGGGCGTGATGCGGGCGCGTGAGGCCAACGTGGCGCCCGGTGTGCAACACCGGGCAGCGCCTGCCTGCCCCCCGGCAGGCGCTTTCAGCGCCCGCCCAGGCAGGCGCCGCCCTCGGATCATCGGGAAGACGGGGCAGGATGGAGTCCATGGCGGAATCTGACATCAACGACCGCCGCGACGAGATCACCGGGGACCGCGATCACGTGGGGCTTGGCGATACATTCGCCAGCCGCCGCTATTTCGCCAAGTTCCGCATCATCACCGCGCATCTGGCGCGGGTCGCCGCGCAGATGCGCGCCGAGGGGGAATTGAGCGACACGGAGGTGAAGATCCTGACCCGATATGTCGCCGCGCTGGGCTATACCTTCCGGGCGTTGTCGATGAAATACCTGATGGCGGGCCGCGACACGGGGCGATTCTTCGGGGTGCTGGAAATGGACCGGGTCGAAAGCGGGTTCCCGGTGTTCAACGAATTGCTGGTGATGGCCAATGACGCGGCGCAGGCGGCCAAGCATCTTGAGAACATGGCCGACACCGAGACGCTCAAGGACGAGATGCTGCGCAAGATCCTGGGCGAGCGCGAGATCCCGACCAAGCTGCAATTCGCGCTGTCGCAACGGCTTTATTACGAGGAATTGCTGCGCGGCGACCTGTTCTGGGCGCGCAACGATCCGCAGGCGATCTGGCTTGGCGATGCGGGCGAGCGGCGGCGGCGCTACCTGCTGCATTGGGCGGTCTATGACAGCATGGTCAATCTGCCCACGATCTATCTCATGGAGGTCGAGGATTCGGGGCGCACGGCCCTGCCCAAGGACGAGCGGCGCTGGCCCGAGGCGCAGGCGCATCTGATGGGGCAATCTGTGGGGGGGCTGAAGCTTCTGACCATCGCGCGGGGGTTCGACGAGGATTTCGCCGACCTGCACCCCAAGCGGTTGCGGCGGTTCCACCTGGGGCCGATGTACAGCCATGCCTATACGCAACAGAGCGGGCCGCTGCGCGAGGTGCTGCGCGATGCGCGCGCGCCCGAGGGGCAGGATTGGGCGCTGGCCTGGACGGTCGAGGAGCTGGAGAGCGAGCGGGTGAGCGAGGCGCGCGCCGGCTGGTTCTCGACGGTGGAGCGGGAGGTCTTTGCACTCGACCCGTTTTCGGGGCGTGGGGTGGACACCGGGGCGACGCGCATGGAACGCGCGATCATCCTGCCGCAACGGCCCTATCAGGTATTGGAGGAGCGCAATCCGCCGGGGTTTTCGGGGGTGCGCAAGTTCGTGGTGGGTGCCGGGGGGCGGATGTTGAGCTATCGGTAAAGACGAATTTTCTGCGAAAATTCGGTTTGAGTATTTTGGGCAAGATGAAGCATGGGTTTGAACAAGAGATGAGCCGGACAAGCGATCAGATGGAGCTGCGGGAAGAGGATATCCGCAAGCATTACCCGGCGGCGGCGGCGCTGCTTATGGGGTTCGATCACACGCCGCGGATCGGCAAGGGCAAGGCGGCGCCCGAGCAGGAGCGTTCGGCGGGGATCGGCACGCGGCGGCGGTTTCGCACCACCACGCCGGGGCTGGTGACACGCTCGACCGCGCGGCCCGAGGGGGTGCAGTTGATCGCGCGGATCGAGGCGGCGGATGGCGATGACCCCCTGGTGAGCCCGGCGCAGGCGAGCGTGATGGGGGCGTTGCGCCGGGCGCTTGCGATCGCGCTGGCGCTGGCCGAGAGTTATGGTGAGCAGGTGGGGCTGGCCGATCTCAAGCGTGCCAACCTTGAGGGGGCCTTGCCGCCGGATCGCAAGACCGGGTTTTCGGAGTTGCTGGGGGCCGAGGCGCTGATCACGCTGCATGTCTTTGCCAACGCCACCGCGTTCCTGCTCTCGCCGCATCTGGGCGAGGTCAGTGTCGAGGTGGGCGAGGTCGAGGAAGTTCTGACCGACAATGGCCAGTTGGCGCTGCATGGCGCGTTGTGGGAACTGGACCAGGATGTCGCCGCCTTCGCGGGCGACGATGCGCGGCTGGTGGCGACGGTTTGCGCCTTTGCCGAGCAGTTGATGGAGAAGGTCGCGCTGCGCGCGCAGAACGCCGCGCGGCTGGAGCCGTTCACCGGCGCGGCGTGGAAGGTCGAGGCGGACGATTTCCAGATCCGCGGCTTCACACCGGCGCGGGCGGCCAAGGGCTCGGTCCTGACCATGAGTTTCAAAGAGCCGCATGAGGTGGTGGGCAACCATATCGCCAAATACCAGGCGCTGCGGCTTTCCAAGATGCTGATGGCCTATGATTTCGAGCGCCGCCTGAACCCGTTCGCGGAGCTGGGCGGGTTCATCTTTACCTTCATGGGCGACGGCGCGCCGGGGACGGGCAAGACCACGCTCATCCAGATGATGGCGGGGCTGCTCAAGGGCTATTGCGACAATGCGGGATACCCGTTCCGCTATCAGAATTTCGGGATCGACAATATCGACAGCTACCAGGGCAAGTCGGGACAGAATGCCAAGGCCTTTGTCAACAACGTGCTTGACCCCAACGTGATCGGGTTCGGCACGATCGACGATATCGACCAGATCGCGGGCAAGCGCGGCGACCGGCAGTCAAGCGCTGGCCAGCAGGAGGTGACGGCGGTGTTCATGGAGGCCTTTGCCGGGGCCAACACGGTGGTGCGGGGCAATTGCAGCTTCGGCATGTTCTCGAACTTTCCCGAGAACGTGGACGATGCGCTGCGCCAGCGGGCGGGGGCGCGGTTCCTTGTCGACGGGCCGCAGACGCGCGAGGATTACATCGACATCCTGCACCTTCTGATGGGGCGCAAGCATGACATTCCGCTGGGCGATCACGAGCCTTATGCCGCGCAGGAGATCCGGCGCGCGGTGGCGCAGTCCTTCGAGAGCCACAGCCGACCACACGAAGACGGGCTGATCCGGGTCTATGAGCGGGTCGAGGCCGAGATCGGGCGGCTGGACACGATTGCCAGGCTCGGCACCTATCTCAAGGCCATCCAGGAGGCCGACCCGCGTTTCACCGGCCGCGCGATCAAGAACATCACCGATGCCGTGAAGGTGCGGGCGATGGATTTCGAATTGCCCGACGCGTGGATGGAAGAGCCCGACCTGTTCCTCAACAAGGATTACGAGACCAAGGCAGGCATGATCGAGGAGTTGCGCCAGCCGATCACGGTCGAGATGGTCGTGCAGGAAATCAACCGCTACGCGGATTCCGAGTTCCGCTATGCCGACAAGTCCGACGAGGTGGCGATTGCCAACATGGTGCGCGACATGCAGCGGACCGAGGCGGCGAAGAGACGGTATCTGGAGGGGAAGGGGTGATGGGTTTCTCATCGCGCCCCGGGCTTGACCCGGGGCCTCCGACGGAAGGCCAAGAGGCCCCGGGTCAAGCCCGGGGCGGGGAGGGCAGAATCGACCACTTGTGTCCGCAGCCGCGATGCGCCCGACCCGCCCCCAAGGGCGGGCGCATTCTGCCCCCGCCCCCGGGTCGGGCGCATCGCTCGGGTGTGTGTCCTGGAGGTGCTTCATGAAACGCCTGATCGAAAAGGGGCTGATGTTCGGCGGGTTGATCGAAGTGGCGAGCCCGGCGCTCGTCGAGCGGTATAACCGGGCGCTGGAGCATCTGACCGGCAAGCGCACGGGTCTTGACGATTTCCATATCGACATTTCGGGCTACAGCCCCGAGGTGGGTGACGAATTGGGCGATCACCTTTACCTCAACCATGCGGGGGTGAACCGGCAGTTCATCCTGCTGACCACCGAGCAGAAGCGCGCGCCGCTCTTGAACGCGAAATTCTCGACCTCGCGCGGCATCCTGCGGCAGTTCATCGAAACCAACGAGGCGCAGCTTTTCGCGCTGACCGCGCGTGACGCGGTGGCGGGCGAGTTGGTCAATTCGGTCTTTGCGATGGAAAGCCCGGCGCGGCTTTTCGATATTCGCCGGGTGGTGGTCGAGGCCGACACGACCAAGGGCACGGTGCGGCAGGCCGAGAAGCTGGCCGATCTGGTGGACCGGTTCAAGGGCGAGGAAGATGCGTGGTTCGACGACGTGCTGATCGCCGAGATGATCGGGCTGGCGCAGGAGACCGGCGACGTGACGCGCAACCCGGTGCGGCTCGAACAGATGGAGTTTCAGCAGGAGAATTTCTGGACCGCCCATTTCGGCGGGGTCTATCTGTTTCGCGGGGTGAAGCATCCGGCGCTGATCTCGATGGGCGATCGGATCGACCCGGGGACGATCCCGATCGAGGTGTCGCTTGCCGCGCAGGATCGGACGCAGATCGCGCGGTTCCTGCAAGCCAACGACCTGGTGGAGCCGATCGTGAAGGCGCGCGGCGTCGATGCGGCGGCGATCCTGCGCCAGAAGATGGATTTCATCGTGGTCGATGCGGCGCAGGAGGCGGGGGTCGACCTGAGCGGGGCGACGCGGGCCGACATCCGCGCGCTGGCGCGCCGGAATGCGCGGCGGCTGCCGCAGGAATATCACACGTTGAACGCGCTGGTGAACTGGGCCGAGAACCGGGGCCGGTGGCCCGATATCGACAGCGATAACCCGGCCTATTTCCATACGCTGCGCGCCAGCAATCATGCCGACCGCGATCTGGTCAACCAGTTGCTGGCCGAACTGGCGCCCAAGGACGTGCGGCAGCTTTTCATCTGTCACAAGGAGTTGTTTTACGGGCTCTACGCGGGTTGGAGCGACACCAAGAAAAGCTATGTCGCCGATTTCCTGGAACGCGAATACCTGGTGGACAAGGCGGGCGCGCGGCATGCCCTTTTCGGCCATGACGCGCCGCTTGACGATGACGGCGCGGTGCCGCAGGAGGACATGATCGCGCGGGTCGGCCCGTGGGGCGCGGTGCGTGCGGCCAAACCCGCGAAGAGGAGTGGACCATGGGGGGGTTGATCCGGCTGGTGATCTTTGGCTTTCTCGCGCTCAGCGTGATCTATGTCGTGGTGTCGCTCTATTCGCGATCCGTGCGACGCGAGAAGCTTGAAAATAGCTGGGATGAGGATCATCCCGATGGCGGTGACGAAAGCGCGCGCAATGCCTATATCGAGGCGGGCATGCATGCCTATGAAACCGGGCTCAGGCGCAAGCTGATCGTGCTGGTTTACATCGTGCCTGCGGTCGCGGCCGCCGTGCTGATTTATTTGGTGAACTGAGAAAGGGGCACCGCCCATGCTGACCTATATCAAGTGGACGTTCCGCATCGTGCTGTGGACATCCCTTTTCGCGCTGGCGCATTACACTTTGCCGCAGCATGACGTGGTGCGGGTGGTGAACACCTATCAGGAGCGGCAGGACCTGGGCGACTGGACCCGGATCTTCTGGGCGCAGCCTGACGATCAGTCGGCAAACCTGCAGAACCGGGACGTGCAGTTCATCCAGACGGTGCGCAAGAAGACGTGGTTGCTGGGCTTCTACCAGACCGGGGGCGAAGAGCCGATGGTCTTTCGCAACGAGGATACCGGATGGTCATGGCCGTTCTATTTCAAGTTCGACACCGCCAATCTGCAAACCGAGGCCGACGACCTGCGTTCAGTCAAGGAAAACCCCGAATGGGCGGTGATGACCCATTACGGCTGGCGCAACGAGTTGTGGTCGGTCTTTCCCAACGCGGTGGCGATCCGGCCGGTCGAATCGGCGGATGTGACGGTGATCCCGTGGTTCAACATCTTCTTTTTCGTCTTCCTGGCCGTGGCATTGGCGTTCGCCCGGGCGGCGTGGCGGCAGTTCCGCGAACGCATGGTCGACCCGGCGGTCGAGGATGCCAGTGAAAGCTGGGACGAGATGAGCGAGCGCGTCAACGAAAGGCGTGGCCGGTTCCGGCGCTGGCTGGATACCTGGCGCTCGAAGAAGTGAGGCCCGGCGGCGGTGGCGAGGGGGCGCGAAAACCCGTGTTGCGGCCGCGCCGTGAAAGGCGGTAGCATCCGCCGCCATGGCGATTTCGGTGGACACCTTCTTTCTCGACCCGACGGCGCAGGGCACGTTGCAGTCGCAGATTCAGCGGATCGTGGCCGAGGGCATCCTGTCGGGGCGGTTCCGACGGGGCGAGAAACTGCCCTCGTCGCGCCGTCTGGCGGCGCATCTGGGCGTGGCGCGGATCACCGTCACTGCCGCCTATACCGAGCTGGTGGCGAGCGATTACCTCGCCGCGCGCGGGCGGTCGGGCTATTTCGTGTCCGAGAGCGCGCCCGAGCCACCCGACTTCCCGCCCCAGCCGCCGCAACAGGACAACATCGACTGGTCGCGCGCGCTGGGCCAGCGGTTCTCGGGCGGGGTGACGCCGGTCAAGCCACAGGACTGGTCGTCCTATCGCTACCCTTTTGTCTATGGTCAGACCGATCCGACGCTGTTTGACCATGCCAGCTGGCGGCAATGCGCATTGCAGGCGCTGGGGCAAAAGGATTTCGCGGCGCTCACCTCGGATTACTACGACCAGGACGATCCGCAGCTTGTCGATTTCATCGCCCGCCACACCCTGCCGCGCCGCGGCATCATCGCCGGGCCGGATGAGATCCTTGTCACCATGGGGGCGCAGAACGCGCTGTGGCTGGCCGCGCAGGTGCTCCTGACCCAGCGCAGGCGAGCGGCGATCGAGGATCCGTGCTATCCGGCGCTGCGCGATATCCTGACCCAGAGCCGCTGCCGGGTCACGCCGGTGCCGGTCGATGCGGACGGGTTGCCGCCCGGCGCGATCCCGGAACGCACCGACGTGATTTTCACCACGCCGAGCCATCAATGCCCGACCAATGCGACCATGCCGCTGGACCGGCGGCAGGCCCTTCTGGAACGGGCGCGCGAGATGGAGGCGCTCATCGTCGAGGACGATTACGAATTCGAGATGTCGTTTCTGGCGCGCCCGTCGCCCGCGCTCAAATCGCTGGACCGGGACGGGCGGGTGATCTATGTCGGCTCGTTCTCGAAATCGCTGTTTCCGGGGCTGCGGCTTGGCTATCTCGTCGGGGCCGCGCCATTCATCCGCGAGGCCCGCGCGCTGCGCGCCAGCGTCATCCGCCATGTGCCCGGCCATATCCAGCGCACGGCGGCCTATTTCCTCAGCCTCGGCCATTACGACAGCCTGATCCGGCGCATGGGCGACACGCTCAGACGCCGCCACGAGGTGATGAGCGAAGCGATCGCGCGCCACGGGTTGCAGGTCTCGGGGCGCGGTGTCTTTGGCGGCTCGTCCTTCTGGATGCGCGCGCCCGACGGGATCGACAGCGCGGCGCTGGCGGCACGGCTCAAACCCGAAGGCGTGCTGATCGAACCGGGGCAGCCGTTCTTCGCCGATCCCGCGCGGGGGCAGAGCCATTACCGGCTGGCCTATTCCTCGATTCCCGAAGAGCGGATCGACGCCGGGATCGCGCGGATCGCCGTCGAGCTGGGCCCGGGCGGCTGGACTTAGTGGGGTGGGATATCTGGCCCTAACAAGCCCGGCCGACCCCCCGTATTTTCGCCGCAACCCAAGCCGTGGCCGACTCGGCACGAGTTTTTGGCCGGGTTTCCACTCAAAGGATCACAGAACATGAAAATGACCACCGAAGAAGCCTTTGTCAAAGTGCTCCAGCGCCATGGGATCGAACATGCCTTCGGCATCATCGGTTCGGCCTTCATGCCGATTTCCGACCTGTTTCCGCGCGCCGGCATCACCTTCTGGGACTGCGCGCATGAAGGATCGGGCGGGATGATGGCCGACGGCTATACCCGCGCGTCGGGCAAGATGAGCATGATGATCGCCCAGAACGGCCCCGGCATCACCAATTTCGTCACCGCCGTGAAAACCGCCTATTGGAACCATACGCCGCTTTTGCTGGTGACGCCGCAGGCCGCCAACAAGACCATCGGCCAGGGCGGGTTCCAGGAAGTCGAGCAGATGAAGCTGTTCGAGGACATGGTCGCCTATCAGGAAGAGGTGCGCGACCCGAGCCGCGTGGCCGAGGTTTTGAACCGTGTGATCCTCAATGCCCGCCGGTCCAGCGCCCCCGCGCAGATCAACATGCCGCGCGATTTCTGGACGCGGGTGATCGATATCGACCTGCCCGAGATCGTCGAGTTCGAACGCCCCCGGGGCGGGGTGCAGGCGCTGTCGGAGGCGGCGAAACTGCTGTCCGAGGCAAAGTTTCCCGTCATCCTCAACGGCGCGGGCGTGGTGCTGGGCGGGGCGATCCCGGCCTCGATGCGGCTTGCCGAGCGGCTCGATGCGCCGGTCTGCGTGGGCTATCAGCACAATGACGCCTTCCCCGGCTCGCACCCGCTTTTCGCCGGGCCGCTGGGCTATAACGGCTCCAAGGCGGCGATGGACCTGATCGCACAGGCCGACGTGGTCCTGGCGCTTGGCACGCGGCTCAATCCGTTCTCGACGCTGCCGGGCTATGGCATCGACTATTGGCCTGGGGACGCGAAAATCATCCAGGTCGATATCAACCCCGACCGGATCGGCCTGACCAAGAAGGTGAGCGTGGGCATCGTGGGCGATGCGAAGCAGGTGGCCGAACAGATCCTCGCCGGGCTCGCGGAGAATGCCGGCGATGCCGGGCGGGACGCGCGCAAAGCACTGATCGCGCAGACGAAATCGGCCTGGGCGCAGCAGCTTTCGGCGATGGATCACGAGGAGGACGACCCCGGCACCACCTGGAACGAACGCGCCCGCGATGCCAGGCCCGACTGGATGAGCCCGCGCATGGCGTGGCGCGCGATCCAGGCGGCGCTGCCGCGCGAGGCGATCATCTCCAGCGACATCGGCAACAATTGCGCCATCGGCAACGCCTATCCAAGTTTTGAGGAGGGGCGCAAATACCTCGCCCCCGGGCTGTTTGGCCCCTGTGGTTACGGGCTGCCCGCCATCGTGGGCGCCAAGATCGGCTGTCCGGATGTGCCGGTGGTGGGGTTCGCGGGCGACGGGGCGTTCGGCATCGCGGTGAGCGAGTTGACCGCGATCGGGCGCAAGCAATGGCCGGCGATCACCCAGATCGTGTTCCGCAATTACCAATGGGGCGCGGAAAAGCGCAACTCGACGCTCTGGTATGACGACAATTTCGTCGGCACCGAGCTTGATGAAGAGGTGTCCTATGCCGAGGTCGCCCGGGCCTGCGGGCTGCAAGGCGTGGTGGCGCATACGATGGACGAGTTGACCGATGCGCTTGCCCGGGCGATCAAGGACCAGATGGCGGGCAAGACCACCCTGATCGAGGTGCTGCTCAACCAGGAACTGGGCGAGCCGTTCCGCCGCGACGCGATGACCAAGCCCGACGTGGTGGCCGGGGTCGACCCGGCGGACATGCGCCCGCAACAGGTCTGAGACGATGCGCCGGTTCGCAACGGGGCCGTTTTCCGTGACGGAAAACGGACCGGAATTTTCGAAAAATTCCGGGGCTCAGCCCATCGCCGCGGTGATCACCGCCGAGGCCAGGATATCCTCGACCCGCGCGCCCCGGCTCAGGTCGCAGACCGGGCGTCGGAAGCCTTGCAGGAACGGCCCCAGCGCCTGTGCGCCGGCCAGTTCCTGGCAGAGCTTGTATGCGATGTTGCCGGCATCGAGATTGGGAAAGATGAGCACGTTGGCGGGCTCGGCGCCGTCGATGCCCTTCTTTGCCGCGATCAGGGGATTCAGCGCGGCATCGGCCTGCACCGGCCCCGGGAACCCGGCCCGCTGCGCTGCCGCGCGCACGATCTCAACGCTTGCCCCGGCGCCGCTCGTGCCGGTCGAGAACGAGAGCATCGCCACATGCGCTTCCCCCAGGAGCGCTTCGCCCGACCGCGCCGAGGCAAGCGCGATATCGGCCAGTTGCGCGGCATTGGGGGCGACGTTGACTGCGCAATCGGCGAACACCATTTCGCGCCCGTCGGGGAAAAGCATTACGAAGAACGACGATGGCAGCGCGATCCCCTCGGCCGGGCCGATCGCCATCGCCGCCGCCTCGATCACGCGCCGCGTGGGCGCATCGGCGCCCGCGACCATGCCGTCGGCCTCGCCGGCCGCGACCATCGCCGCCGCGCGATACAGGGGCCTGGCCAGAAGCCGCCGGGCCATCGCCTCTTTCATGCCGCGCGCCGTGACGAGGGCGGCCACCTGCGCCTCGGACACCTCCGATAATCCCAACGGCTCGCACAGCCCCTCGGCCCTGAGCCGCGCCGCGGCCTCGGCCACCCGCGGCTCGTCCAGTTCGGGAAAGACCAGCCGCGCCCCGCGTCCGCGCGCGCGCTCATACATGCGATCCATGAATGCCATGCCTGCCCCCTCGTTTCCCGGAAGGAGAACACAATGAGTGACACCGTCAAGATCAATCGCGGCCTCAAGGGGGTCTATTTCGAACGCTCCGGGGTGAGCCATATCGACGGAGCCAGGGGCGAGCTGACCTATCGCGGTTACTCGATCCACGATCTGGCCACGCAGTCCACGTTCGAGGAGGTCGCCTATCTGCTGATCCACGGCGAATTGCCCGATGCGCAGGAACTGGCCGATTTCGACGCAAGGCTCAAGGCCGCCCGCGCGCTGCCGCCGGCGATCCTCGACATCATCGCAGCCTGCCAGGACGGTCACCCGATGGATGTGCTGCGCACTGCCGTCTCGGCGCTGGCGGCGCTGGAACCCGCCAGCCGCGAGACCGGCGAGGCGGCATTCGTCGAGAACGGCATCCGCCTCACCTCGCAAGTGCCGATGATCGTCGCCGCGCATGAGGCGATCCGCAATGGCCGCGCCCCTGTCGCGCCCGATCCCGACCTTGGTCATGCCGCCAACTGGCTGTGGATGCTCAAGGGTGAGACGCCCAGCGCCGACGCTGCGCGGCTGGCGGATGTCGATTTCATCCTGCATGCCGAACATGGCTCCAACGCGTCGAGCTTTGCCGCCCGTGTCAACGTGGGGACCGAGGCCAACCTGCATGGCGCCATCGTCACCGCGCTTTCGACCCTCGCAGGTCCGGCCCATGGCGGTGCCGCCGAGGACGTGATGAAGATGGTCCACGAGATCGGCAAGCCCGAGAACGCCGCCGCCTATGTCAAGCAGAAGCGCGCCAATCGCGAGGCGGTGACCGGGTTCGGCCACCGCGTCTATCGCGCCGAAGACCCGCGCGCGCGGCATATGCGCGACGGTGTGCGCAAGCTGGGCGCGGAAATGGGCGCGCCGGAATGGTATGAAATCCTGCAAGCCGTGGTCAAGGCGATGAAACCCTATGCCCGCCATGGCCTCAACGTGAATGTCGATTTCTATTCCGGCGTGATCTACCAGTTGCACGGCATCCCGATGGACCTTTACGTGCCGATCTTTGCGATCGGGCGCATGCCCGGCTGGGTGATCCAATGCATTGAGCAGCAGCGCCAGAACATCCTGATTCGCCCGCTCACGCTCTATGATGGGCCGGAGATGCGCGCCTATGTGCCGATAGACCAACGATAGAGCGTTCCTTCCGCCTTGTGCCCAACGAGAGGGCAGCACAGGGCCGCGGTCGGGTGCTCACTACATCAGCGTTGGACAGTTTATCTTGCAACGTCTTTCCCTGCTTCGGGCGACGCGCACCCTATCGAAAGCACCCGGCCGGGGCGAATTCGATCAAACCCGACACGCCCTTACGGCCAGCCTCCGAACATCACGACGCCCACGGGATCACCCGACCCGGGCCGAGCGAAGCGAGGCCCCGCCGCGACGCGCGACGCGCGGCGCAACACCTGCCTCAGCGCAGGGACCGGCCCTTGCGGATCGCATCCGGGCCGAAGCGCGCGCGAATGGCGTCGCGGGCCCGTTCCGCGCCGCTCCGACGCGCCGCGCCGGGATCGAGCAGGTCGGCGAGACGGTCGGCCTCGGCCTCTGCAATCAACTCGGAAATCCCCACCCCGATCAGCCGGTAAGGCCCCTGGTCGCCCACCGCGTCATAGAGCGCCCGGGCGGTGCGATAGATCGTGTCGGCCATCTGCGTGCCGTCGCGCAGGCTGATCCGGCGGGTGAGGGATGTGTGGTTGGCGCGCTTGAGCTTGAGCGTCACAACCCGCCCCGCGAGGCGGCGCGCCTTGGCCCGGTCCGAGACGTTTTCGGCGAGCCGCCAGATATGGCCATCGAGCAGGTCGGGATCGGAGGTATTCTCGAAAAACGTGGTCTCGTTGGAGATCGACTTGACCGGCGCATTGGCCGAGACGCGGCGCCGGTCCTCGCCACGGGCAAGGTGATAGAGCCGGTCGCCCATCGCGCCGAACCGCGCATGCAGGTCGGGCTTGTCCCATCTGAGCAGGTCGGAGAAGCGGTGGATGCCGGCCTGTTCCAGCTGCGCCTGCATCGCCTGTCCGACGCCCCAGATCATCCGCACCGGCTTGTCCTGAAGAAAACCGGCGGTTTCCGCCTCGCCGATCACCGAAAACCCGTTCGGCTTGTCGAGATCCGAGGCGATCTTGGCCAGGAACTTGTTATGCGACAGGCCGATCGAGCCGGTCACGCCCAACTCGTCCTTCATCCGCCGGACCAGCCCGGCCAGCATCACCGCCGGGGGGTGCCCGTGCAGCCGCGCGGTGCCGGTCAGGTCGAGAAACGCCTCGTCGAGCGACAGCGGCTCGATCGCGGGGGTCAGATCCTCCATCATCGCGCGGATCGCGCGCGAGACCTCGGCATAAAGCTTCATTCGGGGCGGCAACACGACCGCATCGGGGCAGAGCCGGAGCGCCTGGAACATCGGCATGGCCGATTTCACGCCGCGGATGCGGGCGATGTAACAGGCGGTCGAGACCACGCCGCGCCGCCCGCCGCCGATGATCACGGGTTTCGACGCAAGCGCGGGATTCTCGCGTTTCTCGACCGAGGCATAGAAGGCGTCGCAATCCATATGCGCGATGGAGAGCGTGTAAAGCTCGGGATGTTCGGTGACACGCGGGCTGTGGCAGGCCGGGCAACGCGGACCTGAATCAAAGCTGTGAAGGCAGGAACGGCAAAGCGCGGGCATGGGCGCAGGATACGCCCATTCGGGGCGCCGCGCCAGAGCCGCGCGGGGATCGTGAAATGCGCGTTCCGGTGCGGTTGGGCTTTCCTTTCCGGGCAGAGGTCGCATTATGCGGCCGGTATCGCTTACTTGGAAAGGATGGTTCGCATGACACCCGATCAGATTCTGGCCGAAGCCACGGGGAGCGGCCTTGTCTGGCTGTTGCTCGCCGGTTTCCTCATCCTGTGCATCCTGCTGGGGGTGCGGATCGTGCCGCAATCGGAAAAGTATGTGGTCGAACGGTTCGGGCGGCTGCGCGCGGTGCTGGGGCCGGGGATCAACTTCATCGTGCCGTTTCTCGACCGGGTGCGGCACAGGATTTCCATCCTGGAGCGGCAATTGCCCGACGCGACGCAGGATGCGATCACCTCGGACAACGTGTTGGTGCAGGTGGAAACCAGCGTGTTCTATCGCATCATCGAGCCGGAAAAGACGGTCTATCGCATCCGCGACGTGGATGGCGCGATTGCCACCACGGTGGCGGGGATCGTGCGCGCCGCGATCGGGCGGATGGAGCTGGACGAGGTGCAGTCGAACCGCGCCGAACTGATCGGCGACATCAAGTCGAATGTCGAGGACGCGGTCGACAACTGGGGGATCGAGGTGACGCGGGCCGAGATCCTCGATGTCAATCTCGACGAAGCGACGCGCGAGGCGATGCTGCAACAACTCAACGCCGAACGCGCCCGGCGCGCGGTGGTGATGGAAGCCGAGGGCAAGCGCCGCGCGGTCGAGCTTCAGGCCGATGCCGAGCTTTATGCCGCCGAGCAGGCCGCCAAGGCGCGGCGCATCACCGCCGATGCCGAAGCCTATGCCACCAGCGCGGTGGCGGCGGCGATCCAGGATAACGGCATGGAGGCGGCGCAATATAACGTCGCGCTCAAGCAGGTCGAGGCGCTGGCCCAGGTGGCGGCGGGCGAAGGCAAGCAGACCGTGATCCTGCCCGCCAACGCGGTCGATGCCTTCACCGATGCCTTCCGGATGCTCAAGGGGGGCAAGTGATGGGCTGGGATGTCTGGTGGGTGTGGGTGGCCGGGGCGATCGTCCTGGCCATTCTGGAGGTTCTCGCGCCCGGTTTCGTTTTCCTCGGCTTTGCCGTGGGGGCGGCGGTGATCGGGTTCCTGCTGCTCATGGGCGGCGGCGTGGCCGCCTGGCTGGGCGGGTCGCTGGCGATGATCGTGCTGATGTTCGCGGTCTTCTCGCTCGTGGCGTGGCTGGTGATGCGCCGGGTGGTGGGAGTGCGCAAGGGCCAGACCCGCATCTGGGATCGTGACATCAACGAGGATTGAGGCCGCTCAGTCGCCGTAGAGCGCGCGGGTGCGGGCGTTGCGCAAGGCCTCGCCCTTGACCAGCCAGGCGATGCCGAAGGCCCAGACGGCCACGGATTCGGCCCAGAATGTGAAATGCCATGCCGTGTCCCACGCCTGCCCCAGATCGCGCAGCAGCAGCTTGAACACGAACAGCGCCGTGACCATGGCGAGGATCGCGGCACCACAGACGCGGAAAAGCCGGTTGCGGCGCAGCTTGTCGGGTGGTGGGTCGGTGGCGTCGGTGCGGGTGAACAAGGAGATGCACATCACCGCGAGGGACGACAGGAACAGGCCGGCCGCGCCGAAATGCAGCGCGCCCTGCCAGAGTTCCGACGCGATCAGCCGGTCGGCGAGCGCGGGTGGTTCATAGCAGGCGGCTTCGCAGATCGTCGGGATGAGGGCGACGCCGAGGGCGGTGACACCTGCCACGGTCGAGACGCGCCAATCGGTCAGCCATTCGCCGGCTTCGGGGTCATGCCCGTGATAGGCGATGAGAAAGACGCCGACCCCGCCCATGGCGATCACGAAGATCTCGCGCAATCCGGTAAAGAAGAATTCGGAGATCGAATTCTGCATCGGCACACCGAATGGCCAGACCCCGATCAGAAGCGCGAAGGGCAGGCAGAAACCGATCAGGCCGATGGCCTTGCGCAACCGGTGCAAGGCTTCTTCGTGCTGGTTCGCCATGCGTTCAAGCGCGGGGCGCGACATCTCCTGCGGTTTCATGGGCGACCCTCCTTGCCCAAAGTCTGGGCAGGGGGTGAGGCCATGACAAGTCGGGAATACCGGTATCGGTCCATCGGAGCAGGCCGAACCGCTTCAATAAAATGAATTACGGTTCCACCACGCTGGAGTGTTGCTTTCTGTTTGACCCAGGCTGCGACAGGAAACGCTTTCGGCCAAGGGGAGGGACAGCGCGTTTCGATTCCGTTGAAACCTGAAACGCCCTGATGATCGCCACCTGACAGAAGATACCCGATGACGGCCGGGAGGCTACACCGGACGGTCGCCCCTACTTTGGGTGCCGCAGGTGCAACGTGCCGATTCCAGCCCGGACCCACCCTTCGCGGTTGCGGCACGAAGGGCGAGGAGTGGACAGGTGAAGGCTCAGCACGGCGCCCGCTGGGAGTGTCATGAACTCTGTGTATCCGGCCCGGTCCATGCGGTTTGAGATACTCAAGCGTCGAAGCGCTCGCCGAACATTATGGCGAACTGGTTGCGGGCTGCAAACCATTCCCTGACATTTCTGCCATCCTTTTCGAAGTTGCGGATGGCGAGATAGATCAGCTTGGTTGCGGCCTCGTCGGTCGGGAAAGAGCCGCGCGTCTTGATCGATTTGCGGATCACGCGGTTCAGACTTTCTATGGCATTCGTCGTGTAGATGATCTTGCGGATCGCCGGATCGAAGCCGAAGAACGGGATCACCTCGGCCCAAGCCCTGCGCCAGGCCGGGGCGATGGAGGCATATTTCCCGGCCCATTTCTCCTCGAAGGCATCGAGCTCGGCCTCGGCCATATCGGCGCTCGGGGCGCTGTAAATCCGGCGCAGATCGGCGGCCACGGCCTTGCGATCCTTCCAGGAGCAGAAGTTCAGGCTATGGCGCACCAGATGCACGATGCAGGTCTGAACCGTGGTGTCAGGGAACGCCGCCGTGATCGCCTCGGGGAAACCCTTCAGCCCGTCCACGACGGCGATCAGGATGTCCTGGACGCCCCGGTT
>JAABTV010000011.1 GCA_011389685.1 Paracoccaceae bacterium | reverse complement strand
ATTGACCAGCCTGCAACTGAAGCTGATCAAGATCGGGGCGCGTGTCGTGCGCCATGCCCGTGCCATCACCTTCCAACTGGCTGAGGTCGCCGTCACCGGGCCGATGGTCCGCGCCATCCTCGCCACTATCCGCCGATTGCGAGCACCTCCGTCATGTGCCTGACTATGATCCAGGCGCAAACTGAACGAAAGCGGCAGGACAGGTCTGCCCGCTGCGCTAAGAAACACCGCCGCTGGGACACAACACGGCGACTTCGCGCTCTGATCCGCCCTGTTCCAGCAGCCCGCTCGACCGCAGGCGCCGCTCAGGGCGGAAAATCCTTGTCCAGCGGTCGGATTCAGGCGATCTTCACGTCAGACGGAACGCCACTCGGGGAATGTCGGTGGAAACCACCCCTCCAAGCTGTCATTGGATATCTTGTATCAGGCGGCGAAAACTAGGTGAGACCATCCCAGACCAGTTTCGCCCCGGTCACCGTCAAAAGCACGTAAGTCACCGCGAAGAACAGCCCGGCCGGAATGGCGAAATGCGCCCGCACCCCGAGCCAGGTGCCGAAAAGCGCGAACGGGGCCAGCCACAGGTCGGCCCAGAGCGTTTCGGCGGTGAAGATTCCCAGCATCCCGTAGGGCGCGGCCTTGAGGATGTTGTTGACCCAGAACACGATCACGGTGGTGGCCTGGAACTCGGTCTTGCCGGGGCGTTTCGACAACAGGTAAACCGCCGCCGCAGGCCCGCCGGCATGGGCCACGAAGCTGGTGAACCCCGCCGCGAGCCCGGCCAGAAGACCACCCCAAAGCGGAATCGGCCGCCCCGCCAAGGGAATTTTCCCCGCCCGCCCCGCGATCTGCCAAGCAACGAACAGAAGCGCGATGCCGCCGATCAGGAGCCGCAGGTGATCGGCATCGGCCACCCGGTAGAACGCGGCCCCCAGCGCCACGCCGGGCAGTGAGCCGAGGATCAGCACGAGCGCGTCATGAGTGTTCCAGCGTTTCCAATAGGGTTTGAGCGTCGCCAGGTCGATCAGCATCAAGAGAGGGAGCATGATCCCGATCGCCGCCCCCGGCTCCATCACTAGCGCCAGAATCGCGGCCGAGGCGAAGGCCGCTCCCGAGCCGAAACCGCCCTTGGAAACCCCGGCAAAGATCACCGCCGGTCCGGCGATGGCAAAAAAGCTCAGATCAAGTGGCGGCACGGTATGACCCTCGATAAGTTACGGTTTCACAACCTGTTTAGCCTCTCATGCGCGGGCGCGACAGGCCGATGCGCCATCCACGCCACAACGCGCCACCCTTGCGGAGCGCGTCAGATCGGCTTAGGCAGTCGCGAAATTGGCAACCACCCGGAGTGAAACCAAATGGCCAGACCCAAAATCGCACTGATCGGCGCAGGCATGATCGGCGGCACCCTTGCCCACATGGCGGCAATGAAAGAGCTGGGCGATATCATCCTTTTCGACATTGCCGAGGGCACCCCCGAAGGCAAGGCGCTCGACATCGCGGAATCCGGCCCTTCGGAAGGGTTCGACGTGAAACTCAAGGGCACGCAGGATTATGCCGATATCGCGGGGGCCGATGTCTGCATCGTCACCGCCGGTGTCCCGCGCAAGCCGGGGATGAGCCGCGACGACCTGCTGGGGATCAACCTCAAGGTCATGAAGGCCGTGGGCGAGGGCATCAAGGCCAACGCGCCCGATGCGTTCGTGATCTGCATCACCAACCCGCTCGACGCGATGGTCTGGGCGCTGCGCGAGTTCTCGGGCCTGCCGCATGAAAAGGTTTGCGGCATGGCGGGCGTTCTCGACAGCGCGCGGTTCCGGCATTTCCTGGCCGAGGAATTCAAGGTCTCGATGCGTGACGTGTCGGCTTTTGTTCTGGGCGGGCATGGCGACACGATGGTGCCGCTCACGCGCTATTCCACCGTTGCGGGCATCCCCCTGCCCGACCTGGTCAAGATGGGCTGGACCACGCAGGACAAGCTCGATGCGATCGTGCAGCGCACCCGCGACGGCGGTGCCGAGATCGTCGGCCTTCTGAAAACCGGCAGCGCCTATTACGCCCCGGCCACCAGCGCCATCGAGATGGCGATTTCCTATCTCAAGGATCAGAAACGCGTTCTGCCCTGCGCGGCCCATGTCGATGGTCCCTACGGGCTCAACGGGTTTTACGTGGGTGTGCCCACGGTGATCGGCGCCGGCGGGGTCGAGCGGGTGATCGACATCACGCTGACCAAGGACGAACAGGCGATGTTCGACAAATCGGTCGATGCCGTGAAGGGCCTTGTGAAGGCCTGCAAGGAAATCGACAGCTCGCTGGCCTGAGTCGGCCACGTCACAGCCGGATCGGAATGAGCGTCCCGTCGGGGCGCCCTTTTTCGTTGCCGTTCAAACGCTGGTCAGCCCGGCCAGCGCGCGATCAGGTCCGCAAGGCGCGGATTGGGGCTGTTTTCATGCAAAAGGCGCAACTCGGCGTCAAACGCCTTTGCCGACAGGTCGGGCGTTTCGCCAAGCACCCGCGCGATGACCGGGGCCGGATCGAACGGTGACGTGTTGCACAGCCCCAGCGCGGTCAGCCGGGCGATTCTGTCGGGCGCAAAGACCTGCACCCGCTCGTAGAGCGCCCTTGCAGCCGCGATGTCGGCCGCGTCGAGCAGGTCTGCAACCTGCCGGAGCCGGTGCGGTCCGTTCATCCCGGCCTGCGCCTCGACCGCGTGTTCGCCATAGCGCAAGAGCTTGACCAGCCAGTGCAGCGGCGTCAGCCCGTCGAAATGCAGCAATTCGACCGTATGGGCCTTGTGCATCGAATGGGCGGGCAGCCGATCGGTTTCGCCCGCGCGGGGGCGGTGAATACGGATCTGGTAGTCAAAGCCGGTGGGCGTGAAGGCCTTGCCGCTGGTGTGGCTGCTCATCCCGCCTTCGAGGAAATCCGCCGCCGCGCCATAGAGCGCACGATGCAGGCGCGGCGGCACCCGGGCGGGGCGGCGGAACACCCCGTCGAAGAGCCCGGTCTGCACCATCTCCGGCGACATGACCCGCTCGGCCGGGGGCACCGCGACATAACCGAAGCCGCGTGGAAAGGCGGCCAGTTCGGCAAGCATGGCCGAGATGTCGCCCTGATCCTCGGCCTGGCCCGGCACGGGGCGCAGGAATTCGTCGGCGTCGAGATGAATGAGCCAATCGACCCCTGCCCGGCGATAGGCCTCGGTCGCGTTGAGCCCCTGTCGCCGGTTCTGCCCCCCGGGGCGACGACGCGCGAGGCGCTGCCAATGATCGGCGTCGCACAGAGTAAGCCGCACACCCGGCAGCGTGGCCAGCATTTCGGCGGCCGGATCGTCCGGGTCGTCGAGATAGACATGCACCTCGCGCGCGCCGAGACCAAGGTGATAGGCCACGTTCGCCAGCACCAGGTTGCCCGGCTCGCGCGCGGTCATCACGATACCCCAACCTGGGCCCCGACCTGGGCCCGGACCGGGCGGATTCATCGTGGCCATCGTGGTCCTGCTGCCATCGCCCTGCCCTTTTCTGCCTGCGACGAAAAGTTCCACATCGAAGGGGGCAAGTCCAGCGCGGCGGGGTGATTCTCTTTTGGAAACATGCGGAAAGATAGATGTTGACTATTGTGATCACAGCCGGAAATCGTGTGATCACAAAAAGTAAATTTTTGGCGAGATTCCGCGACTTGTTCGATTTGCACTTAGGTTTTGCGCAAGCTTGTGCCACTAGAAAGGCAACGTAAACCAGACAGGTGAGCCGATGAACATTCACGAATATCAGGCCAAGGCGCTGTTGCGCTCCTATGGTGCGCCGGTCAGCGACGGGCGCGTCGTGACCCGCGCCGAAGAGGCCAAGACCGCCGCGGGCGAAATGGACGGACCGCTCTGGGTGGTCAAGGCACAGATCCACGCGGGCGGCCGCGGCAAGGGCAGCTTCAAGGAGGCCGATGCCGGTGAAAAGGGCGGCGTGCGCCTGACCAAGTCGGTCGAGGAGGCCGAATTGGAGGCCAAGCGCATGCTGGGCCGCACATTGGTCACCAAGCAGACCGGCCCGGCGGGCAAGCAGGTCAACCGCATCTATATCGAAGACGGCTCGGACATCGAGGCGGAGTTCTACCTCGCGCTTCTGGTCGATCGGCAAACCAGCCGCGTCTCGTTTGTCGCCTCGACCGAGGGCGGCATGGATATCGAGGAGGTCGCCGAAAGCACACCCGAGAAGATCCTGAGCTTCTCGGTTGATCCGGCCACCGGCTATCAACCGTTCCATGGCCGCCGCATCGCCTTCATGCTGGGCCTCACGGGCGCGCAGGTGAAACAATGCGTCGCGCTGATGGGCACGCTTTACCGGCTCTTCATCGAAAAAGATGTCGAGATGCTGGAAATCAACCCGCTGATCCTCACCGACAAAGGCGATCTCAAATGCCTCGATGCCAAGATGGGGTTCGACGGCAACGCCATCTATCGCCACCCCGACATCGCCGACCTGCGCGACACCACCGAGGAAGACCCCAAGGAGCTTGAGGCCAGCAAGTATGACCTCAACTATATCGCGCTCGACGGTGAAATCGGCTGCATGGTGAACGGTGCGGGCCTGGCCATGGCGACGATGGACATCATCAAGCTTTACGGGTCGGAACCGGCCAACTTCCTCGACGTCGGCGGCGGGGCCACCAAGGACAAGGTGACCGAGGCGTTCAAGATCATCACCTCGGACCCGCAGGTGAAGGGCATCCTCGTCAACATCTTCGGCGGCATCATGCGTTGCGACGTGATCGCCGAGGGCGTGATCGCCGCGGTGAAAGAGGTCGGCCTCAAGGTGCCGCTGGTGGTGCGGCTCGAAGGGACGAATGTCGAGAAGGGCAAGGAGATCATCGAGAATTCCGGCCTCGACGTGATTGCCGCCGACGACCTCAAGGACGGCGCGGAGAAGATCGTGAAAGCGGTGAAGGGATAACAAAAATGGCAGTTCTCATCGACGAAAATACCAAAGTGATCTGTCAGGGCTTCACCGGCTCGCAGGGCACCTTCCACTCCGAACAGGCCATCGCCTATGGCACGAAAATGGTCGGCGGCGTGACGCCGGGCAAGGGCGGGCAGTCGCATCTCGACCTGCCGGTCTTCAACTCGGTTCACGAGGCGCGGCACGAGACCGGGGCCAATGCGAGCGTGATCTACGTGCCGCCGCCCTTTGCCGCGGATTCGATCCTCGAAGCGATCGACGCGCAGATGGAGGTGATCGTCTGCATCACCGAGGGCATCCCGGTGCTCGACATGATGAAGGTCAAGCGCGCGCTGGAGGACAGCACATCGGTCCTGATCGGCCCGAACTGCCCCGGCGTGATCACGCCCGACGCCTGCAAGATCGGCATCATGCCCGGCCATATCCACAAGCGCGGCTCCTGCGGCGTGGTTTCGCGCTCGGGCACGCTCACCTACGAGGCGGTCAAGCAGACCACCGATGTGGGGCTGGGGCAGTCGACCTGCGTGGGCATCGGCGGCGATCCGATCAAGGGGACCGAGCATATCGACGTGCTCGAATGGTTCCTCGCCGATGACGAGACGCAAAGCATCATCATGATCGGTGAGATCGGCGGATCGGCCGAAGAGGATGCGGCGCAGTTCCTGAAAGACGAGGCCAAGCGCGGGCGCAGCAAGCCGGTCGCCGGCTTCATCGCCGGGCGCACTGCCCCGCCGGGCCGCCGCATGGGCCACGCGGGCGCCATCGTCGCCGGCGGCAAGGGCGGTGCAGATGACAAGATCGAGGCGATGCGCGGCGCCGGGATCGTGGTCGCCGACAGCCCCGCGCAGTTGGGCGAGGCGATGCTGGAGGCGATCGACAAGGGCTGAGACGGGCACGAGCGAAAGGGACGAAGATGGATTTCCAGACCAGCGTGAAAACCTGCCTCACGCAGAAATATGCCCGCTTCGAGGGGCGCGCGTCGCGCTCTGAATACTGGTGGTTCATCCTCGCTTATGTGGTTGGTATCGCCGTCTTTGCCGTTCTGGGGATCGGGTTTCTCTATGTGATCTTCGTGCTGGCCATGATCGTTCCGGTGACCGCCGCGGGCTGGCGGCGGTTGCAGGACACCGGGCGGCCGGGCTGGTATATCCTGATCCCCGTCGCGCTCGGGATCGTCTCGATGCTGGTCGCGCCGCCGATGCCGCATGGCGGCTTTGGTGGTGGCCCGATGATGGGCGATGGCCCCTATGGCGGTCCGGGCATGGGCCGGACGGGGCTTGCCGCGCTTCTGGGGATTGTCCAGCTTGTCCTGCTTGTCATTTACGTCTGGTGGCTCAGCCGCCCCTCGCAGCCCGAAACCAATGAATACGGACCAAAGCCCCAAAACTGACAGCGTCAGTCCTGCCCTCCGGGAGATAACCGATGACCGAACATTCCCCCAACGACCAGTTCCGCGCCTCATCCTTCATGCAGGGGCACAACGCCGAATATCTCGAACAGCTTTACGCGCGCTATGCCGACGATCCCAGATCGGTCGATGAAGGCTGGGTCGAGTTCTTCAAGCAGATGGGCGACACCGACAAGGATGTGCAGGCCGAGGCCAAGGGGCCGAGCTGGGCGCGCAGCGATTGGCCGCCCGTGCCTCAGGACGATCTGACCGGGGCGCTGACCGGGGATTGGGCGCCGCTGCCCGACGAGATGGAGACAGCGGCCGAAAAGATCCGCGACAAGGCCAGCGCGGCTGGCGTCGAAGTCAGCGACGAGGCGATCAAGCAAGCCGTGCTCGACTCCATCCGCGCGCTGATGATCATCCGCGCCTATCGCATCCGCGGCCACTTGGTGGCCGACCTCGACCCGCTGGGCATGCGCAGCCAGACGCCGCATCCCGAGCTTGACCCCAGATCCTATGGCTTTGCCGAAGCCGACATGGACCGGCCGATCTTCATCGACAAGGTTCTGGGGCTCGATATCGCCACGATGCGCGAGATCATCGACATCGTGAAACGCACCTATTGCGGCACCTTCGCGCTGCAATACATGCATATTTCGGACCCCGAACAGGCCGGTTGGCTCAAGGAGCGGATCGAGGGGTATGGCAAGGAAATCGCCTTTACCAAGAACGGGCGCAAGGCGATCCTCAACAAGCTGGTCGAGGCCGAAGGGTTCGAGAAATTCCTGCATGTCAAATACATGGGCACCAAGCGGTTCGGCCTTGACGGGGGCGAGGCGCTGATCCCCGCGATGGAGCAGATCATCAAGCGCGGCGGCAGCCTCGGGGTGCAGGACATCGTGATCGGCATGCCCCACCGCGGCCGGCTCAGCGTTCTGGCCAACGTGATGGGCAAGCCCTATCGCGCCATCTTCAACGAGTTCCAGGGCGGCAGCTTCAAACCCGACGAGGTCGATGGCTCGGGCGATGTGAAATACCACCTCGGCGCCTCGTCGGATCGCGAATTCGACGGCAACACTGTGCACCTGTCGCTCACCGCCAACCCCAGCCACCTCGAGGCGGTGAACCCGGTGGTCATCGGCAAGGTCCGCGCCAAGCAGGATCAGCTGAATGACCCCGACCGCACCAAGGTCCTGCCGATCCTGCTGCATGGTGACGCGGCCTTTGCCGGTCAGGGCGTGGTGGCCGAATGTTTCGGGCTTTCCGGGCTCAAGGGGCACAGGACCGGCGGCACGATCCATATCGTCGTCAACAACCAGATCGGCTTTACCACCGCGCCGCATCTGTCGCGCTCGTCGCCCTATCCGACCGATATCGCGCTGATGGTCGAGGCGCCGATCTTCCACGTCAATGGCGACGATCCGGAGGCGGTGGTCCACGCCGCCAAGGTGGCGACCGAGTTCCGCCAGAAATTCCACAAGGACGTGGTCCTCGACGTGTTCTGCTATCGCCGCTTCGGGCACAACGAAGGCGACGAGCCGATGTTCACCAACCCGGTGATGTACAAGCGGATCAAGACCCACAAGACCACGCTTTCGCTCTACACCGACCGCCTGGTTCAGGACGGGCTGATCCCCGAGGGCGAGATCGAGGACATGAAGGCCGCCTTCCAGGCCTATCTCAACGACGAGTTCGAGGCCGGCAAGGATTACAAGCCCAACAAGGCCGACTGGCTCGACGGGCGCTGGAGCCATCTCGACAAGCGCGACGCCAACGAATACCAGCGCGGCGAAACCGCGATCAGGCCCGAGACCATGGAAGAGGTGGGCCGCGCGCTGACCCGTGCGCCCGAGGGCTTTCCGCTGCACCGGACCGTGGCGCGCCTGCTCGAGGCCAAGCGCGAGATGTTCGAGTCCGGCCGCGGCTTTGACTGGGCCACAGGCGAGGCGCTGGCCTTCGGCTCACTCCTGACCGAGGGCTACCCGGTGCGCCTTTCGGGTCAGGACAGCACCCGCGGCACGTTCAGCCAGCGCCATTCCGGCCTGATCGATCAGGAGACCGAGGAACGCTATTTCCCGCTCAACAACATCCGCGAGGGGCAGGCGCAATACGAAGCCATCGACTCGATGCTGTCGGAATACGCGGTGCTGGGGTTCGAATACGGGTTCAGCCTTGCCGAGCCCAACGCGCTGACCCTGTGGGAGGCGCAGTTCGGCGATTTCGCCAATGGCGCGCAGATCATGTTCGACCAGTTCATCAGCTCGGGCGAAAGCAAATGGCTACGGATGTCGGGACTCACGGTGCTGTTGCCGCATGGCTATGAGGGCCAGGGGCCCGAACACTCCTCGGCCCGGCTCGAGCGATTCCTGCAGATGTGCGGCGGCGACAACTGGATCGTGGCCAATTGCACCACGCCGGCCAATTATTTCCACATCCTGCGGCGGCAATTGCACCGCTCGTTCCGCAAGCCGCTGATCCTGATGACGCCGAAATCGCTGCTCCGCCACAAGCTGGCGGTCTCGAATGCCGAGGATTTCACCACCGGGTCAAGCTTTCACCGCGTGCTCTGGGACGATGCCGAGAAGGGCCATTCCGACACGGAACTGGTGGCCGATGACAAGATCCGCCGCGTGGTGATGTGTTCGGGCAAGGTCTATTACGACCTGCTTGAAGCGCGCGACGAGGCCGGGCTCGACGATGTCTATCTGCTGCGGATCGAACAGTTCTACCCCTTCCCTGCGATGAGCCTCGTGAAAGAGCTCGACCGGTTCAAGGGCGCCGAGATGGTCTGGTGCCAGGAAGAGCCCAAGAACCAGGGTCCGTGGACCTTCATCGAACCCAATATCGAATGGGTGCTGGGCCGCATCAAGGCCAGGCACAAGCGCCCGGTCTATGTCGGTCGCGCCGCGGCCGCCTCGCCCGCGACGGGGTTGGCGAAACAGCACAAGGCACAACAGGAAGCGCTGGTCAGAAACGCGCTCGATCTGGAAGGGAACTGATACATGGCAACCGAAGTCCGCGTGCCCACCCTGGGCGAAAGCGTCACCGAAGCCACCGTCGCCACCTGGTTCAAGCAGCCCGGCGACACGGTCGCGGTGGATGAAATGCTGTGCGAGCTGGAAACCGACAAGGTCACGGTCGAGGTGCCCTCGCCCGCCGCCGGAACGCTGGGCGAGATCGTCGCCGCCGAGGGTGACACCGTGGGAGTCGATGCGCTTCTGGCCATGATCTCGGAAAGCGGCGAAGCCACGCCCGAGAAAAAGGGCTCGGGTGACAAGCCCGCCAAGGCCGACAAGGGAGACAAGGGAGACAAGGGCGGCGACGAGGAGACCGCCAAGGCCGACAAAGGCGGCGGCGGCAATAACAAAGGCGGCGGCGGCAATATCGATGTCATGGTCCCGGCCCTGGGCGAAAGCGTGAGCGAGGCGACGGTCTCGACCTGGTTCAAGCAGGTGGGCGACAGCGTCGCGCAGGACGAGATGCTGTGCGAGTTGGAAACCGACAAGGTGTCGGTCGAGGTGCCCGCCCCCGCCGCCGGCGTTCTGGCCGAAATCCTCGCCGAAGAGGGCAGCACGGTGGAGGCCAGTGCCACGCTGGCCCGGATCAGCGGCTCGGCCGATGGCGCGGTCGAACCCGGGCCGCGTCCGGGCGCCGAAGCAGCGCAGCAAAGCGACGATGATCAAGCGGCCGGCAAGGATGTCGAGAACGCCCCTTCGGCCGAGAAGATGATGGCCGAGGCGGGACTTGATCCCTCGCAGGTCAAGGGCACGGGCCGCGACGGGCGGATCATGAAGGAAGACGTGCAAAAGGCGATTGCCGCCAGTCGCTCGGAGCCGCGCAGCAGCACCCCGGCCGCCCAGACATCTGAGGCGAAACCTGCCGCCAGCGCGCCGCGCGCGCCGGTCCCCGCCGACGACGCCGCGCGCGAGGAACGGGTCAAGATGACCCGCCTGCGCCAGACCATCGCCCGCCGCCTCAAGGAAGCGCAGAACACCGCCGCGATCCTCACCACCTATAACGAGGTCGACATGGGCGCGGTGATGGACCTGCGCAACACCTACAAGGACGAGTTCGAGAAAAAGCACGGCGTGCGCCTTGGCTTCATGTCGTTCTTCACCAAGGCCTGCGTGCATGCCCTCAAGGAAGTGCCCGAGGTCAATGCCGAGATCGACGGCACCGATGTCGTCTACAAGAATTTCGTGCATATGGGCGTGGCCGCGGGCACGCCGCAGGGCCTCGTCGTGCCGGTGATCCGCGACGTGGATTCGAAATCCTTTGCCCAGATCGAGAAGGAGATCGGCGAAAAGGGCAAACGCGCCCGTGACGGCAAGCTTTCCATGGCCGAGATGCAGGGCGGCACCTTCACGCTCTCCAATGGTGGCGTCTATGGCTCGCTCATGTCCTCGCCGATCCTCAACCCGCCGCAATCTGGCATCCTCGGCATGCACAAGATCCAGGATCGGCCGATGGTTGTCGGCGGCGAGATCGTGATCCGCCCGATGATGTATCTGGCCCTGTCTTATGACCACAGGATCGTGGACGGCAAGGGCGCCGTGACCTTCCTCGTGCGGGTGAAAGAGGCGCTGGAAGATCCGCGGCGGTTGTTGATGGATTTGTGAGGCAGGTGAGTTCCCTGCTTTATGAACGGGACACCGAAAAGGGCGCACAAAATCTGGCCAAGCACGGTGTCCCCTTCGAGGCAGTTGAGAATTTCGACTGGAGCACAGCGATGGAAGCCGAGGATACCTGCTATGGCTATGGCGAAACGCGGATGCTAGCCCTTGGCAAGATCGGGCAAAGATACCACGTTCTTGTCTATGCTTGGCGTGAGGACCGCATCCGCGTAATATCGCTGCGCAAGGCCAACGGGAGGGAAACCCCATGATCGCCCGCCCCAAACCGCCCGAAGACTACGACGATAACCCGCCCCTTGACGCGGATTTCTTTGCCCGCGCCCGCCCCGCCGCCCCTGGCGAGGCCGCCCGCCTGCGTGCCATCCTGAAACGGATAGTCGAGGCGCATGAGGAAGGACGGCCCATGGATGATGCCATCCCCGAGGCGCGTGAAACACTGGCGGAGGCGGAATGAGATGAATCATGAAGTGAAATTTGGATTAAGAATTAGCAATCGCAATCGCTTGCCTGAAAAGGAAAAGTCACTATGTGGGCGTGGATTAAGCCTCTAGGCACCAAGAATCACTTGAGTGCGAATGACAATGAGAAGTGGCTCCGCACCACGCCATTGGCTTGGGGATAAAGATATGGAAGTTTTCGAGATCATTTTGACGTTCTTAGCCGAAGTTTCCTGGCCAGTATCGGTTTTTTTAACTGTCTATTTCGCCATTTATTCTGTCAGGCAAGGATGGATTGGTTCGATTAAAGCGTGGAATTCAACTGGAGGATTCGAAGTGATGAAGCCAGAAGAAGAATTTGTAGAACGGGCCCAAAAAACATTGGAAACCGCATTCCCCAAGTAGTCCGCAGATTTCGCTGTCTTGACCTTGGTATTTCCTATATAAATCATGGTGTTGATAGCTGCGAGGGGCGTGTTTCATGGATCACCCAGAGGGTGCGGGCTTGCAGCGGGCAGATCGGGTGGATTTCGACCCTCGTGTTCGGTTGGAATTCAAAGGCACACAGCTCAGTTCGGACGGCGGTCTGCTGGTGATGCGCGAGCTGGATGACACGCTCGGGCTGTCCGATTTTATGGGTCCTGACCCTAACACATTGTTAACGCTATTGAACAAAGAGTTGCCTGGTTGAGAATTCACAGGAGGTTATTTGAATGGATATCAATTATCCCGATTGGCTTCGCGAGGCAGTGCCAACCGAGGCAACATTTCGGACCAAACTCTCTGAACTAAGACGGGTCGAGTCGGTTTATGGTGATCTCGACGATCTTTTTGATTCAGATGAATTGACGTCGCTCATCGAGGAATTGACCTATTCTTCCGAAGACACCCGAAACAGACGCCCAAATCCTTCAAAACTGGAAATCAGCGGTGATATTCGTAACAATCTGGCGTCATACAAAAGCGCGGTCACCAAGTATCAGAGATTCCGCCAGGACGTGGAGCGAGAAGCCGCACGACCTGCAGCACAAAGAGTAGAGGCCCGAAATGCCGAGGCGAATGGGTTCGAGCAACGAACTCTGTCACTTGAGGCCGATCTTCAATCGGCCTTGAGAAGCAATATATCCCAATTGGAGCCAGGGCTTGAGATCGCTGACGGGGGAAGCGAAAAGAAAATCCCGTCAGGGTTCATTGATATTCTGGCTCGGGACCAAAGCGGCCAACATGTGGTCATAGAGCTCAAAGCCGTTGTAGCGAGGCGTGAAACATTGGGTCAGATAGCCGCCTATATGGCCGATATCGAGGATGAGATGGCGCACCGTCCGCGCGGCATTCTCATTGCACCGGACTTCGACCCGAAACTGACGAGTGGCGCACGTATGATCAGCGGACTTTCCCTGGTCAAATACTCTTTCACTTTCCGTTTTGACCAAGTGCATGGGTAAACCCCCATGACTGGAGCCAGCGTTAACGGGTTCGCCGTGGCCGTTCCGCCGGTTTCCCCGGCAGCCGGATGTCACCCCCCCGTTTTCCCCTGGACCCGAGCGTTAACCCGACCGCACGCTGCCCTTGTCCCGCCGCTTGAGATGCCTCAGGTCGAGCGCGCCGGGGCGCTTTCTCGGGTCTTCGCCTTCGTCGAAAATACGGTGCTTCACCACTTTCTGCGTGCCGGTCACGGGCAGCGCATCGACGAAAACGATCCAGCCGGGAAGCTTGTAATATGCCATCCTGTCAAATGCTTGCTGGAATATCTTCATGCCGGTTTCCGGATCCGGCGCAACCCCGTCGGCCAGAACCACCGCCGCGAGAACCTCTTCGTCGCGGGTCTCGTCGGGCACCGCAACGCAGGCCACGTTAACCACCCGTTCATCGCTCAGAAGTATGTTCTCGACCTCGGCCGCCGCGATGTTCTCGCCCGCCCTGCGAATGATGTTCTTCTTGCGGTCGACAAAACAGAGCACGCCCTCGGCATCCATCGTGACGGTGTCGCCGGTGTGAAACCATCCGCCCGCCCACGCCTCTTGCGTGGCTTCGGGCTTGTTGAGATAGCCCGAGAAGAACCCCTTCCCGGGCGTCTCTGCCGAATGGCGCAGAACCATCTCGCCGGGCACGCCCGGCGGGCAGGGTTTTCCATTGTCGTCCCAGACCTCCACCTCAAGGTCGTCGCGCGCCCGGCCAAAGGCCCGCGTGTCGATCCGGCGCGGTTCCTGCCACATCGACATCACCCGGCACATCTCGGTCATGCCCCAGACCTCGACCAGCGGAATGTCAAAGCGCCGCTCGAATTTCACATGCAGCGCAGGCTCTACCCCGGCCCCCACCCCCACCCGCAGATTGCCCAAAACCTCGGGGCCGGTGTCGCGCTCGGCCAGCAGCACGGCAATCACCACGCCCAGATAGTGAAACACCGTCGCGCGACTTTCGCCGATATCCTTCCACCATGTCCGGGCGCTGAATCTTCGCGGTTGAATCAGGCAGTTACCGGTCAGCATGACACCGAAAAAGGCAACGATCCCGGCGTTGATGTGAAACGCGGGCAGCGGGTTGAACACGCGATCGCCACCGGTGCGCAGCGCCACCGCGCCGCCGATCAGGCGGTAGCTGTCGCCCACCATCAACTCGTATTCGTGGCTCAGGATACAGCCCTTGGGCCGCCCCGTCGTGCCCGAGGTATAAAGCAGGCCGGCCTCGCTTGTCGGTGTCACCTCGCCGGCCTGGGCGGGCCATGGCGCCGGCGGCAACGGGCCCGTCATCTCTGTGAACGGCACAAAGGCCACGCCCGTCCCGGCCTCGGCGATGGCGGTTTGCATCAACTCGGCATGGGCCTCATCGGCCACCGCCAGAACCGCCCCGCTATCGGCCAGCAGATAGGCCAGTTCACCGGGGCGATAATCGGGATTGACCGGCACGAAGGAGAGCCCCGCCCGGTTCGCCGCCAGCTTGAGGATATAGTGCTCGGGGCAGGTGCCGAGGCACGCCGCAATCCGGTGTCCGATCCCGTAACCGGCAGCCCGCAACGCGCGCTCGGATCTTTCAACGAGATCAGCAACCTGGCGATAAGTCAGGCTGCGCAGCGGGGCGCTTTCCCACGCCGTCGCAACCAGAAAATCACGCTCCGGCCAGCGCGCCGCGGCCGCGTCGAACACCGCGCCGATGGTGCGCCCTTGGATCTCCAGCATGGCTTTTTCACCTCTCCCCATTGCCAAGCCACGGCTTTACCGTAGAGATAAGCGCATGATGCGCACAACCCCCCTCGCCTGCCGATGAATCCCTTTGCTTTGGCCGCCCTGTGGATGAGCGGCGCGATCCTGTCATTCTCCACCATGGCCATCGCCGGGCGCGAGGTTGCGTATCAGCTCGATACCTTCGAGATCATGATGTATCGCAGCTTCGTGGGCATAGCCATCGTGCTGGGACTGGCCTCGATCACCGGCACCTGGCGCGAGATCCAGCGGCGCGACCTGCGCACCCATGCGATGCGCAACTTCGCCCATTTCGCCGGCCAGAACCTGTGGTTCTACGCCATTACGCTCATTCCGCTGGCCCAGGTCTTCGCGCTGGAATTCACCTCGCCGATCTGGGTGGTGCTGCTCTCGCCGCTGATCCTGGGCGAACGTCTCACCCCGGTGCGGCTCCTGTCGGCGATCATCGGGTTCTGTGGCATTCTCATCGTCGCCCGCCCCAGCCCCGAAAGCTTTGACATCGGCATTCTCATGGCCGCCGGATCGGCGATCTGTTTCGCCATGACGACGATGCTCACGAAAAAGCTCACCCGCACCGAAACCGTCACCTGCATCCTGTTCTATCTCACTGTGATGCAAGCTGTTTTCGGCATCATCTGTGCCGGAATCGACGGCGATATCGCCCTGCCCGATGCGGCCAGTATCCCGCTGATCGTGCTCATCGGCTGTGCCGGGCTCCTGGCGCATTTCTGCATCGCCAAGGCGCTTTCGCTGGCGCCGGCCACCGTCGTCACCCCGATCGACTTCACCCGCCTGCCGGTCATCGCCGTGCTGGGCATGCTGCTCTATCAGGAACCGCTGGACCTCTTCGTGCTGCTCGGGGCGGCGGTGATCTTCGGTGGCAACTACCTCAACATCTGGACAGAATCGCGCGCGCTGCGCAAACCCGCATGATCCGGGTCGCCCCCGGCACCGGCGCGCCATAAGGCACTTACATGGCACCGCAAAAGACACTCACCCCCCTCGCATGGGCCCTGCTGATCAGCCTCGGGCTGATCTGGGGCGTGATCTTTCCCGCCGTCAAGATCGCGCTGACCGAGGTGAGTGCGATCACCATCGTTGCCAACCGCACCTTTTGGGCGGCCCTGATGCTTTGGGGGTTCGTCTTCATCCGGCGCCTTCACGTGCCCCGCGATCCGCGCCTGTTTCTGGGGTTTGCCGTCATGGGCATCCTGAACAACGTGATGCCCTTTTCGCTCATCTTCTGGGCGCAACAGCATATCGAGGCGAGCCTCGCCGCGATTCTCAACGGCTCCACCGCCATTTTCGGCGTGCTGGTCGCGGCGATCTTCCTGGCCGATGAACGGCTGAGCGCGCGCAAGCTGCTCGGGATCATCATCGGGTTTCTGGGCGTGGCCACGGTGATCGGGCTTGAACACCTCAAGGATTTCGATCTGCGCAGCGCCGGCCAACTCGCCGTTCTGGGGGCCACGCTCTGCTATGCGCTGGCCGGGGTCTGGGCGCGCAAGACGCTGGCCGGCGTGGGCCCGACAGTCGCCTCGGCCGGAATGCTCAGCGCCGCCGCGCTGGTGGCGGTGCCCGTGGCCTGGGCCATCGAAGGCCCGCCGACGCTCGCCCTCTCGCCCGTCACGTTCTCGGCGCTGGCCTATATCGCCATTCCGGGCACCGGCCTTGCCTATCTGCTTTATTATCGCGTGCTCGGGCTGGCGGGCTCCGGCAACCTGATGCTGGTCACGCTGATCGTGCCGCCCGTCGCCATCGTGATCAGCACGCTCGGCCTCGGCGAAACGCTCTCTGCGAATGCGGTTCTCGGGTTCGGGATGATCGCGTTCGGGCTGGCCATTCTCGACGGTCGCATCCTGCGCCGCCTCGCCATAAGGGTTTGACCGCGCCGTTGCGGCGATTTACCAAGCCTGGAACATATTCCAAGGGGTCTTTTCATGCTTTATCCCTCTGCCCGGGCCTGGCGCGACGCCACCCGCAAATCGGTGCTGTTCTTCGGCATGTCGGGGCTTGGAAAAACCCATGTTTCCAACCTTCTGCGCGACTCGGGCGATTGGTATCACTATTCCATCGACTATCGGATCGGCACTCGCTACATGGGCGAATACATCACCGACAACGTCAAGCAGGAAGCAATGAAGAATCCGTTTCTGCGCGATCTTCTGTTGTCGGACTCGATCTATATCGGCTCCAACATCACCTTCGACAATCTCGCCCCGGTCTCGACCTATCTGGGCAAGCCGGGCGATTCGGCCCGCGGCGGGCTGCCCTATTCCGAATATGCCCGCCGCCAGGCCCAGTTTCGCGCGGGCGAGATCGCGGCGCTTTACGACACCGCGCATTTCATCTCCCGCGCGCATGATCTCTATGGCTACCCGCATTTCATCTGCGACACCGGCGGGTCGATCTGTGAATGGGTCGATCCCGACGATCCCGACGATCCGCTGATGACGGAGCTGTCCGCGCATACCCTCATGGTCTGGATCAAGGGTGACGCCGCCCATACCACGGAGTTGATCCGCCGCTTTGACCGGGCCCCGAAGCCGATGGCCTATCAGCCCGAGTTCCTCGAGGCGATGTGGCATCGCTATCTCTCGGAAAACGACTGCACCGAGGCGCAGGTCGATCCCGACAGCTTCATCCGCTGGACCTATGCCAAGGCGCTCGCCCATCGCCAGCCGCGTTACGAGGCGATGGCGAAATGGGGCGTCACCGTCACTGCCGATCAGATTGCCGGCATCACCTCCGAGGCCGATTTCACCGACGTGATCGCCGAGGCGATCGAAAGGGCCTGACCCGACACCCGATTCCAAGGACACCGACCCATGCCGATCAAGCTTCCTTCCGACCTGCCGGCCTTCGACGTTCTCACGCGCGAGGGTGTGCAGATCATGGACGAGGACGCGGCCGCCCGTCAGGATATCCGCCCGCTGCGCATCGGGCTTCTGAACCTGATGCCCAAGAAGATCCAGACCGAGAACCAGTTCGCCCGCCTGATCGGCGCCACGCCGCTTCAGATCGAGCTGTCGCTCATTCGAATGAGCGAACACGAGACCAGGAACACCGCCGCCGACCATATGGAGAGCTTTTACCGCCCCTTCACCGACGTGCGCCAGACCGGCGAGAAGTTCGACGGGCTGATCATCACAGGTGCCCCGATCGAACATCTCGATTTCGACGAGGTCACCTATATCGACGAATTGCGCCGCGTCTTCGACTGGACCCGGACCCATGTGCATTCCACCTTCGGCGTGTGCTGGGGCGGGATGGCGATGATCAATCACCTTCACGGCATCCGCAAACACATGCTTCCGCACAAGGCGTTCGGCTGTTTCCGGCACCAGAACCTCGCCCCCGCCTCGCCCTATCTGCGCGGTTTTTCCGACGATTGCGTGATCCCCGTCTCGCGCTGGACCGAGGTCCGGCAGGACGAGATCGACGCCGTGCCCGCCCTCTCGACCCTGCTGGGCAGCGAAGAGGTCGGGCCCTGCCTGGTCGAAGACCCGGACCACCGCGCGCTCTATATCTTCAACCATTTCGAATATGACAGCGACACGCTCAAACAGGAATATGACCGCGATGCCGCCTCGGGGGCCGAGATCATCGTGCCGCTCAACTATTACCCCGACGACAACCCGGCGCTGACACCCCTGAACCGCTGGCGCAGCCATGCGCATCTGCTCTATGGCAACTGGATTTCCGAGATCTACCAGACCACCCCGTTCGACATCTCGAAGATCGGCGTCGAAACCACCGACCTGCGGAGTCCGACCGGGTGAAACTCGCCGTGATCGTCCTTGCCCTGCTCGCGGTTTTCGTCGCTTTCACCCTGTGGAAGGCCCGCGCCCACGAGGCCCGCGCCGAGGCCAGCCACCCGCCCGAGGGGCGCATCCTTTCGGTCGATGGCCACCGTGTGCACGCGGTGGTGATGGGGCCGGATGATCGCGCGGATGCGCCCGATCTGGTGCTGATCCACGGCCTTTCGGGCAATACCCGCGATTTCACCCATGCGCTGGCCCCGGCCCTGGCGGCGCGCTATCGGGTGATCGTGTTCGACCGCCCCGGGCTGGGATATTCCGAGCGGATCAACCGCACCGGCGCCACGATCACCCAACAGGCCGAGGTGCTGTCACGCGCCGCGCGGAAACTGGGCGCCGAGCGACCCATCGTGCTGGGCCATTCCTATGGCGGGGCGGTGGCGCTCGCCTGGGCGGTGCACCGTCCCGAGGCCCTCTCGGCGCTGGTCTTGCTCTCTGCCCCCTCGCAGCCCTGGCAACGCGATCTGAGCTGGTATTACCGCCTGACCTCGCACCCGATCCTCGGGCCGATCGTGATCCCGCTCATCACCGCCTATGTGCGCGACGCCCGGGTGTCGGCCACGCTCGACGCGATCTTCGCTCCGCAGGACCCGCCCCCCGGCTATGCGGCGCATGTCGGTGCGGGCCTCACCCTGCGCCGCGAGACGCTGCGCGCCAACGCCCTGCAACGCGCCAACCTGCTCGGCGAGATCACCGCGCTGCAACCGCATTACCCCCGTATCGCCCGGCCGGTCGAAAGCGTGCACGGCACCGCCGACACCACCGTCGGCCTCGACATCCACGCCCTGCCCCTCACCGACCAGATCGACGATGCGCGCCTGACCCGGCTCGACGGTATTGGCCACATGCCCCATCACGTCGCCCGGCCCGAGGTGATCGCCGCCATCGACCGCGCCGCCATCCGCGCCGGGCTGACACCCGAAGAGTGACCGGCGCCCGCGCATCGAACCGCTTTAGCCGCCCCACGAAATCCGCTAACCATGGGCAACTCACGCAAGAGGACATGCAAAGTGACCCGATCCGACCCGTTCGAGCCGCCCTTTGACGGCGCCATCACCCGGTATTTCGAAGAAGACGCCCCCGCACCCGTCCGCAATACGATCAAGCGGGGCGAAAAGGGCGATGTCCTCAATCCCGACTACCCCTATTCCGAACGGATGCCACGCAAGGCCTATGACAAGGAGCTTGACGCGCTCCAGATCGAACTGGCCAAGCTGCAACATTGGGTCAAGGACAGCGGCGCGCGCATCGCCATCGTCTTCGAAGGGCGCGACGCCGCCGGCAAGGGTGGCACGATCAAACGCTTCCGCGAGAACCTCAACCCGCGCGGCGCGCGCGTTACCGCGCTCCCCAAGCCGACCGACAAGGAGGCGACGCAATGGTATTTCCAGCGCTACATCGACCACCTGCCCGCCGGCGGCGAGATCGTGTTCTATGACCGCAGCTGGTATAATCGCGGCGTTGTGGAAAAGGTGTTCGGTTTCTGCACCGATGCGCAACGCGCGCATTTCTTCGCCCAGGTGCCCGATTTCGAACGCATGCTGGTTGACGAGGGCATCCTGATCTTCAAGCTCTGGCTCAATGTCGGGCGCGCCGAACAGCTCGCGCGCTTTCTCAAGCGCGAAAGTGATCCGTTGAAACACTGGAAGCTGAGCCGGATCGACGTCGAAGGGCTGAGCAAATGGGAGGACTATTCCAACGCCATCGCGGAAACCCTCGACCGCTCGCACAGCGATCACGCGCCCTGGACGATCGTGCGCTCCGATGACAAGCGCCGCGCCCGGATCAACGCCATCCGCTCGGTCCTGACGCGGATCGACTATGCCCACAAGGACGAAAAGCGGCTGGGCCGGATCGACGCCACGGTCTGCGGCGGCCCCGAGATATGGGATGCGTAAACGCGGCTATCACCACGGCAACCTGCGCCAGGCCCTGGTCGAGGCGGCCCTGCTGCTGATCGAGGCGCGCGGCCCGACCGGCTTCACCCTCTCGGAGGCGGCAAAACAGGCCGGCGTGACCCCGGCGGCGGTTTATCGCCATTTCGACGGGCGCGAAGACCTCATCGCCGAGGCCGCACGGCAGGGATACGAGATTTTCGCCGACCTCATGCAATACGCCTATGACACGGGCCAGCCCTCGGCCCTCGCCGCGTTCGAATCCACCGGCCGCGCCTATCTCGCCTTTGCCCGCAAATATCCCGGCCATTACATCGCCATGTTCGAAAGCGGCATCTCGGTCAACCGCACCCCGGACCTAGCCGCCGTCTCGGCCCGCGCCCGGGCCGTTCTCGAACGCGCCGCCGACGACCTGTCACAACATATCCCGCCGGAACATCGCCCGCCCGCCGCGATGTTCTCGGCTCATATCTGGGCGATGTCACATGGCGTGGTCGAACTTTTCGCGCGCAACTCGCCCGGCACCCGATCGCCCTATTCGCCCGAGGACCTGCTCGAAACCGGCATCGGCATCTATCTGCGCGGTCTCGGACTGGTCGAACCCGACACATGAACGCATCGCCCAGGTCAGACCGGCCCTGACGGAGATGGAACCCGGTATCGCGTTGCGGTATTGGTATCCAGCCGACCCCTGACATTGAGGAGCATGGCAACTTGGCCCGGATCATATCGCTTTCCTCCATCCCTCCGCGCTTTTCAATGTTGCCGCACACGCTTGAAAGCCTGCGCAGACAACAGGCCGATATCGACGAAATCCGGCTTTATATTCCGCGGCACTATCGCCGCTTTCCCGACGCCGGTGCATCCCTGCCGGACCTGGGGCAGGGGGTGCGGGTGATCCGCACCGACGAGGACCTTGGCCCCGCAAGCAAGGTGCTGTTCGCGTCCCGCGATCTCGCCGGTCAGGATTGTGCCATCCTGTTCTGCGACGATGACCAGATCTATCCCGAGAACTGGGCCGCCACGCTGTTCGCCGCCCAGGCCGCGCGCCCCGATCACGCGGTCGCAGGCTTCGCCCTGCCCTTGCACCGGGTGTTCCCGACCCGGTTCGTCAATCCCCGCCGCCCGGCTGTCAGGCTCGCGCGCAGCCTTTTCGATCCGGGATACCGGCTGGCCCGGCTGCGCCAGCAATGGCAGGAACGCCGCTGGCACACGCGCGGGCCCAAACCCAGCCGCCGCCTCGTCGCGCGGGCGGGTTACGCGGATGTGGTCTGGGGCTGCGCCGGCGTGGTGGTGCGACCTGAATTCTTCGACGCTCGGGCGCTCGACATACCGGATGCGGCGCGTCCCGTCGATGACATCTGGCTTTCGGGCATGCTGGCGCTGAACCAGGTGCCGATCTGGGTGCCAACGGGCCTCTGCCGTGCCACCCCATCGCCCTCCGACAGCATGGCGGCGCTGCGCGACCAGAAGATCGACGGGCGCGACCGCGACGCGTCCAACCGGGCCTGCCTGTCGCTTCTGCGCGCCCGCTTCGGCATCTGGCCAGACCCGGCGCGCTGACCGACGCGAAAGGCCCGGGAACATCCCCCGGGCCTGGCCTCGCTTGCACTGCGCCTCGCGCTAGGTTCAGAACGTCTCGACCATGAACATCACGTCCTGATAGTCGTTGTCGCCACCGCCGGTCAGATCCTCGAACCCGATCACCAAGGCCTCGCCCCCCGGCACGACGCCCGACAGCGCATGCTGCACCCCGTCATCGTTCATGCCGCTGTCATAGCTGTGGAACACGGTCAGATCGGCTTCGGCGACGCCATTGACGGCCAGCAACAGGTCGCTGCCATCCGAAAGGTTGGCCGCATTGTCGGCGCTGTTGACGAAGCTCAGCGTATCCGTGTCGGCCAACATGCCGGCCCAATCGCCCGCATCCTGCGCAATGAAGAACCCGAGCTCGTTGCCGGCCTCGACGCTGCTCAGATCGACCGTGCCGGTGGCGGTGCGGAAATTGTCCCACAGGATCTGCACATCGACGATATCGCCGGTCGCGCTGTTGATCTCGTAGACCCCGACCACGTTCTTGAAGGATGCCATGGCCGTCACGTCGGCGGTCACGCGGAATCCGGTCGTGCCATCGCCCATCAGGAACCCCTGGTTGACGATTCCGTTGACATCGTCTCCCGCGACCTCCTTGGCCTCTTCCAGGCTGGGCAGGAACTCCGCGAAGGAAACATGCGTGTCGCCGGCGTTCTGCACGGCCATGAAATCGCCGCCCGAATAATCGCCCTCAAGCGTGACACTGCCATCCTCGGTGCCGTCGCTGTCACTGTCGATTCCCAGGATCGCCGAGCCCTCGCGCACGTCGATATCCTCGCGCCCGAAGCTCGCGCCGGTGAAGATGAGCACATCCTGCGATGTCAGATCGGTGATCGTGTCCCCGAAAAGCTCGCCCGGGGTGCCCTCGACCTGGTCCTCGCCCTCGCCGGTGGTGATCGTGTCGTCGCCCCCGCCCGGCCGGATCGTGTCATCGCCTGCCAGCGCGTCGAACGTCTCGTCCGCCCCGGTCCCGACCAACAGGTCGTCCCCGTCGGTGGCGCCCCCGGAACTCACCGCGATGGAGGTGCTGGCGAAATCGTCGCCTTCACCATCATCCGGGGAGGAATCCGGATCATCCTCGACCACGTTCACGACCTCGGCCGTGGCATCGCCCGACCCGACACCGTCCAGCATGAGCGTGATCGTCCGGCTCAGCGCGTCGCGCATGTTGCCCACCGACCAGATCCCGGTGGCCGAGTCGAATGTCCCCTGAACCGAGCTGAAGCTGTCCACGCTGACGCCCGCGGGCAGTTGCACTTCGACCTCGATGCTCGACGCCACGCCGGGGCCGTCATTGGTCAGGGTCACGTCGAACGGCACCTTGCCATCGCTGGCCGGCGCGCCCGCCGCCACCGCAATCGAGAGATCGGCCTCGTCCGGCACCGACCCGACCACCGGCTGATCGGCGATCGTCTGGTCATCGCTCACCGAAAGGTCGATCCCGTCAGGGGTGCGCACATTCGATGTCGCGGTCAGCGTGCCGGCGAATTCCGGGCTCGCCGTGACCTCGACCGTCACGCTGTCGCCGGCGGCGATGTCGCCCAACGCGATCTCGTACCCGTCCGCTGTGCTGGTCGCGGGCATGTCGAAGGACACGCCCGTCGCATTCGACAGGAACTCGGTCAGCACCACGCCCATGGCGGCCGCCGCACCATTATTGGTCACCGTCACGGAATAGGTGAAGGATTGGCCAAGGGTCAGATCGCTCAGCCCATCAAAGCCGCTGTCCACGGCCAGATCGGGCAGCGCGGTCGAGACCGGCACGCTCAGCGACCCGTTGGTGGCGTCGGTGTCGTTCTCGGCCACCGGGTCATAGCTGTCCGAAAGGATCAGCACATCGGCCGAAATCGGCGTGCCCGCCTCGGTCGCATCGACCTCCACATCGACGGTAAAGCTCTTGGTCTCGTCGGGGGCGAGATCCCCGAGATCGACCGCGATATCCGCGAAATCCGAACTGTCCGTCGTTTCCGACGCATCGGTCTGCGTGGTCTGGTTCGGCAGGGTGACATGCGCCACCACACCGCGCGCGGTGTCGCTCCCCGAATTGTTGGTCACCGTGAAGGTGTATTGCACGGTATCGCCGGTTTCGGGTTCGCTGGTGCTGGCCTCGATCTCGACACCGACATCGGCCTCCGAGCCCACCGACACCGCATCCGCGTTCTCTTCGACGGTGATCGGATTCTGCCCGTCATCGACCAGCGCGTAAAGGAAATAGCTCCCGGGCACGACGCCGGTCGGATCCCAGGTGAAGCTGCCCGACCCCGACCCGGCCGAAACCGACCCGGCAAAGCCGCCGTCCAACTCGCTCAGATCGTCATCGTAATAGAAGGTGATGGAATTGGCCGCCATCGAACTGTCGAGCGTGAAGTCATAGGTGACCGTGCCATCCCCATTGACCACCGGCGCCCCGTCAAAGGAAAAGGTCGGCGCCTCGGCTTCTCCGCTGGCGAAGTAATCGACCTGGCCGAGGCCCGTGTCATCGACCACCTCGAGATCCCATGTCCCTTCTTCGGGCGTGCCGACGACCACGGTGCGTCCGGTTGAGTCGGACAGGTCGTCAACCACCATGATCTCGTTGGCGACGAAATCCGCCTCTTCGATGATCGTGCCGTCGGGCTTGATCACCCGCACCTGCGTATCGGTGCTGTCATTTTCCCACGCTGCGGTCAGCAGAACATAGTCGCGCCCGTCCTCGATGAACCAGCTCGACGTTTTGGGAATGTTATCCGCACCGATGATGCTCATGCTGCCGTCAAAATTGGCCCGCAGGCCCTTGGTGATATTGATCGTGCCAACCCATGGGACATTGATCACATAGGTGCCCCACCCGGCCGCGAAATCGTCCGAGGAATTGCCATTGTCGGTGAAATTGAGCGCGACATTCGAATTCGCGATCTTCAATCCGCCTCCGGCCCAGCTCGGAAGCGCGTCGGGAATGCCGATCTCGGCCTTGCCCGTGGTGCCGAAATTAAAATCCTTGTCGAATTTCATCTTGTTGGTCAGGGTGAAGAACCCGTCAAGCACGTTCAGAACGCCATCGTTCTGGTAGAACCCCGCCTTCCAGTCGAGCTTCTGCGTGCCGGTCAGCTTGGCCAGCGACACCGGTCCGAAGCTGAAATCCTTGATCGGCGTGCTCAGCTTGAATTCGACGGGCAGGATATCGGTGGTCAGCTTGCCCTCGATCATCTCGGTCGAGACCTTGATCTCGCCCACCGCCTTGGCAAGGCTGTTGCCACCGATCTGCGGGCCGAGCGAGGCGCCGATATTTGCCCCCAGCTCGATCGCCTTGGTGTTCGTCGAGGCGAAATTGTCGACCGATCCGCCGATTTGCTGGAAAAAGAACACCGGGTAGGCCGGGATCGGCTTGTTGATGTTGTCGATCGTGAGCCCGACCTTGTCGAGCTCGAATTCCGGCGACGTGACGAATTCGACCTCCGGCTTGATCGAAAGCCCCTCGTCGCCAAATTTGACGCCGAAGGGGGTGCCGAGCGTCGCCGACCCACCGATCTCGTTGGTGGTCGTGTTGAAAGTCACCTCCAGTTCCGAAAGCGAAAAGCCGAAGGCCCCGACATCGACCGTCGCCGTGGCCTTGCCGATGGCGTCGAACCGCCCATCGCTGTTGACCTGCACGTAATTGGTGGTGCCGGCGAGATCGACGACGAGTTTTTCCGCAACGCTCTTCATCCAGGTCGTATTCGCGAACTCGAGCTTGCCCTGGAACCGAAGCGCATCTTCCTGCGCGCGGTATTCCAGCATCAGGTTGCTGGCCGAGATGTCCACCATGTTGAGGAAATTCTCGGCCTCATACTTGCCCGGCGGGGAGATCTTGAACCCCGGCCAGGCCAGCGCCCCGCCCGAGGTGAACTGCAAGCCCACATTGATGAAATCGCCCAGCGAGATCGGAATCGAGCCCAGGAAATCGGGCAGCACGAAATCGATATCGAACGCTGCCTTGTTGCTGAGCAGCGACATGGATTTGAAATCCACCTCCATGCTGGCCAGCTTGTAAGTGCCCGTCGCGGTCTGTTTGAAATCCGAGGCCGCCACCACACCGGTGTTGAGGTTCATCTTGAAATCGCCGGTGAACAGCGACCGCGTCTCGCCCGAAATCACGGCAAAGACGGTGGCGCCCTTCACGTCGATCTCGTTGCGCGCCACGCCGTTGGAATCGACCGGCATCGCCGCCGCCGCCCCGTCGGCCCGGATCAGCGCCGCGGCCCCGTCCTTGCGCCCGACGGTCAGCGTGTCGGTGACCTCGCATTGATCGGTATCGCTGTTGTGTTCCCACTCGTTGCTGGCCGGCTCGATGATCCAGGGATCGGGCGGCCCACAGTCCTCGGCCTCGACCGACACATCGTAATTCCACGCCGTGCCCGCATCGTCCGTGGCCATGATGACCTGCAAGGTGTCCGACGACCCGGCCGGAAGCGGTATCGTCCCGGATCGCGAGCCACCGGTGAAGCCTGTGTCGAACAGGGTCTGGCCCTCATAGCGGATGATGAACCGGTCGGGGATGGTGAAATGCTGATAACGATAGGTGATCGTGCCGCCGCTGGTCCCTTCGAGGGTCAGCGATTGCGAACTGCCTTCAAACCCGCCGCTGTCGCTGACCGAGACGACCTGCTCGGCCTCGACCTCGCCCAGACCGGTGATCGAAAAGACCGTGTTGTCGTCCGCGAAACTCGAGAGCGGCTCGCCGCGCAGGAGGACGGCAAGGCTCTCGCCCTCGTCGCCGGGGCTGTCCAGGGCATTGACCCGCGCGTCGATCCGGTGGCCGAGCTCTTCGACAAGGATATCGGCAAGGCGCTCGACACTCGCCGATGCGGCAACCGTCTCGGCGATCACGATCATGTCGGCCGATGCCACATAGGCGGCGCTGGCCCCGGCGACATCCTCATCCGGGACGACCGCGATTCCCGAAAGATCGGCACCGCTTTGCGTCCAGTCCGCGATCAGCCGGTCCAGGGCATCCGACGCCCCGAAAATCGCCCGCACCTGATCGGGCTCCTGCGCAAGAAAGCTGGCGAGTCTTTGGCTGGCCAGCGTCGCGGCCTGCCCGATGGCCGGCGGTATTCCGTCCGACTCGAGAATGAAATCACGCATGGTTCTGTCCCCCCGGGAAACAAAGATTTCAATATTTTACACTGCCCTGAATGTTCGACAATCAGTACCCTGCAAAGGCGCCCGAATGAATGAGCAGCGTTATGACGCTTCCACGTTACCCGTTCTGGTGAAAAAATCAATATTCACACCACCGTGCGACAAATTGCGCTTTGGATGAATCGGGCAACACGACCTGACCCTGGCCGCGCAATGACCCCGGAAATGTTTCCCGATTGGACATAAATTGCCACGTTTCGTCGCCAAAATGATCCCGACAACCAACAAACAGACCGTCACGATCGAGGTTCACGATGCTACATGTTGACACCCGGGCCGGCACGCCGGGCACACCCCGCCACACACGCCTGTTCGAATTGATCCGCCGCCACAACCTGGCGGCCAGCGCCCACAACAGGACCGGTGCGCATCAACCCGGATCGGCACAGCCGACGGTGACAGCGGCGCATACCACGCTCACAAGCGCGGAACGGCTTGCACTCGGAATCACGCCCAGTTTCGGCCGCTGAGGCGAAACACCTGAAGCGTTCCGCCCTATACCTGAGCCAGGGACAAGGTGGAACGCAGCCCATCATATCAACAAGGCGCGCGTTCCGCGAAAAGCAGTGCTTCAGGTGTTTCGCGGAACGCCTTAGCCCCGGAACCCGGTCGCGACCACGAATTTCTCCGATGAATCCGACCGGCTGGCCGGCGGTTTGACATTCGCGACCTTCTCGAACTTCTGCTTGAGCAGTTTCTGAAGCGCGCCCTCGGCTCCCCCGGCCAGAACCTTGGCCACGAATGTGCCGCCCTCGTCCAGCACGTCGAACGCGAACTCCGCCGCCGCCTCGCACAGCGTGATGATGCGCAGATGATCGGTCTGCTTGTGCCCCGAGCTGGACGCGGCCATGTCGCTCATCACCACGTCGGCCTTGCCGCCCAGCCAGCCCTTGACCGTTTCATCCGCCCCCTCGTCGAGAAAATCGAGCTGGTGAATCTCGGCCCCCGCGATCGGCTCGACCTCTTGCAGGTCCACGCCGATGATCCGGCCCTGCTTCTTGCCGCTCTTCTCGCCCAACGCGTTGATCCGCGGCACCGCCACCTGGATCCATCCCCCCGGCGCACAGCCCAGATCGACCACCCGCGCCCCGGGCACCAGGAACCGGTATCTGTCATCCAGTTCCATGATCTTGAACGCCGCCCGCCCGCGATAGCCTTCCTTGCGCGCGCGCAGCACATAGGGGTCGTTCAACTGCCGCTGCAACCACCGCGTGGAACTGAGCTTGCGCCCCCGCGCGGTCTTGACCTTCACGGTCAGGTCGCGCTGCCCGCGTCCCGAAGTGTTCTTGCCCGTTGGTTTCCTGACCATGATCACATCCTTGCCGCTCCCGGCTTCCGGCAGAGCCTCCACCGGTTCAGAACGGTCCGTCTTCAAGCACCCCGTCGGCGCTCATCTGCGCGTAAAGCAACCCCTCGCGCAAGCCCCGGTCCGCCACCGAAAGCCGGTCGGTCGGCCAGACCCGCATCATCGCCTGCAGGATCGCCGCCCCCGACATGATCAGCGCCTGCCGGTCCTGGCCGATGCGCGGGTCGCGCCGCCGCCCGCCCGGCCCCATCCGCAGATAGGTCTGGATCACCCGGTCGATCTGGTCCGAGGTCATGCGCAGCCCGTCCACCTTGGTCCGGTCATAGCGTTTCAGCCCCAGATGCGACGCCGCCACCGTGGTCACGGTGCCGCTGGTGCCCACGATCTGGAAACCCGCGCGCGCCTGCTCGTCCTTGTAGGGCGCGAACTCGGCCAGGTTCTCCTCGAAGAACCAGCTCATCAGCGCGAACCGCGCCGCGTCGTCCTCGACATCGCGGAACTGGTCGCGCAGCGTCGCCACGCCCAGCGGCACGCTGATCCAGTCCACCACCTTGGCCATCGGAAACGGGCTGTCGGTGGTGTGAAACCCGGTATGAAGCCGCATGATCGCGCGTGGCCGGTCCCGCTGTGGCACGCGTGAAAGGTCGATCCAGACAAGCTCGGTCGATCCACCCCCGATATCGACCACCAGAAGCTGTTCGGTCTTGGTCGACACCAGCGGCGCACAGGAAATCACCGCCAGCCGCGCCTCTTCCTCGGGTTGTATGATGTCCAGTTGCAGCCCGGTTTCGCGCCTGACCGTATGGATGAACTCCCCCGCATTGCGCGCCCGCCGACAGGCTTCGGTCGCAATCAGCCGCATCCGGTTCACGTTGTGCCGCTTGAGTTTCTGCTGACAGATCCGCAGCGCCTGCACGGTCCGCGCCATCGAGGCACGACTGAGATGCCCGGTGCGCTCGAGCCCCTGCCCGAGTTGCACCGACTTGGAAAAGCTGTCCACCACATGAAACTGACTGCCCTTGGGTTGGGCAATCAACATGCGGCAACTGTTGGTGCCGAGGTCCAGCGCCGCATAAAGCTGCGCGGGATCCGGCGGTCTCGGCGCGGGGCTTTCAACCGGTTTCGGGAACGCGCCCGCACCTTCGGGACGCTTGGGCGCCATCTTGTCACGCCCTCCATTTCGAGTTGAAATAAAGGTAGGCGCACCATCGCCCCCGTGCAAGCTCTTTGTCACCCTCTTTGTCGCGCCCCTACGCGAGCGGGTTGGTGAAAAAGTCGCCCAGCAGCGCATATTCCCGCGTCAGTCGCGGCCGGATCGCGTCGATCGTCGCCGGTGCCAGATCGTCAAGCCGCAGTTTCATGTCGGACGCGTTTTCGCGCGATATATCGACCGCCTGGCCGGTGCGCGCCCGCAGGTCCTCGGCCAGTTGCGCCAGTTCCCCGGTGCGATACACCCGGTCATACCGGCCCGGATCGGGGCCGATGAACAATTCGGCCGGCAGGACGTGGTGCCGGATCACCGAGGACGCCCGCATGTATTCCTCCAGATGCCGGAAAAAGAAATCCGGGTCGGGAGCGGGGGACAGATGGGCAAACCACGGCCATTTCATCTTGCGGCTGTCGTGCAGATCGCCAAACTGCACGACCCGGTTGGTATAGACCGACATCAGCCGCTTCACCGGGTCGCGCACCACGCAAAACCGCCAGTGATCCGCGACCGCGCCCCAGCGATGCGGGCGAAACCGGACCGTGGGATAAAGCCTGTGCCAGACGTCCACGTCATCGGCCGCGCCCGGATCGACCGTCACCCCCGGATCTATCTGCGCCAACGCACGCTTGACGGTCGAGCACCCGGCCTTGGGAAGCGCCATGTAGGCGATCTTGTGGGCGCTCACGATGATCGGCATCTCTGCCCTTCGTCGGGTTGTCGTTATTGGCGTTGCTGCTCGCGGCGGACCCTAGCCATCTCGAACCCGGAGATCAACGCTTCGCCTTTCGGTATCGGCCCTGGCCCGAAGACCGGTGTTGAAATCCTTTCATGCTGGACATGAGCATTTCGGGCCAACCACCCCCTCGCGGTCCGGCCGGATGCCGGTTATGCTGACCCGCGTCGCTTGTGCGCGCCATCGTGTCGAAAATCCGCCTTTGGCGGAGCCCGCAACTCTCTATTGAGGGGGCAGCGAAAGAGAGGGAATCATCCATGGCCGATGTCACAATCGTCTATTGGCGGGACATCCCCGCACAGGTCATCGTCGGCAAGGGCCGCCGGGGCAGCAAGATGCCCCTGCCCGAGCGGTTCGAACAGGCGATCGACCGCGCGGCGATGAAGGTGGGCGCGGCCGAAACCGACGCCTATCTCGCCGAATGGCGCAAGGCCCCGCCCTTCTCGGTCGACGGAGACCCCGCCGAAATTGCCGCGGCCGAGGCCGCCCGCATCGACGCGGAATTTGATCAGGACCGGCTCAAGGCCCTGATCGCCAACGATGGATGGGCGTAAGCCCGCAGATGCGCCTTTGGGAGCCGATCATGTCGCTTTTGAATTTCCGCAGGAAAGATGCCACCCCCGGCGCCGCAAGCCCGGTCAACCCGCAGCTCGAGGCGTTCCTTGAGGGCTATTCGATCGAGGTGATGCCCCGCACCGCCGAAAAGGTCGAGGATTTCCGCGACCTGCTGCCCGCGGGCACGCGCGTCTATGTCGCCCATATCGAGGGCACACCGATCGAGGATATGGTCGCCACCGCCGCGCGCCTTGCGCGTGAAGGCTATCCGGTGATGCCGCATTTTCCCGCCCGCATCATCCGTGATGCCGCGATGCTGGAAAACTGGATCGCCATGTATCAGGGCGAGGCCGGCGTCGATCAGGCGCTCCTGCTCGCCGGCGGCGTCAACAACCCCCATGGCGACTTCCACTGCTCGATGCAACTGATGGAAACGGGCCTCTTCGACAAGGCCGGGTTCACCCGCCTGCATGTCGCCGGTCACCCCGAGGGCAACCGCGACATCGACCCCGATGGCAGCATGAAGAACGTCGAGGAAGCCCTTCACTGGAAACAGCAATTCTCCGAACGGACTGACGCGAAGATGGCCCTTGCCACGCAATTCGCCTTCGAGGCGGCGCCGATCGTGAAATGGGCCGACGGGCTCAAGGCGGCCGGGATCACGCTGCCGATCCATATCGGCATCGCCGGGCCCGCCAAGCTCCAGACCATGATCAAGTTCGCCGTGACCTGCGGCGTCGGCCCCTCGATCCGCGTGCTGCAACGCCGCGCCCGGGATGTCTCCAAACTGCTGCTGCCCTACGAGCCGACCGAGGTTCTGACCGATCTCGCCGCCCACAAGGCCGCCAATCCCGACAGCCTGATCGAACGGGTCCATTTCTTCCCGCTCGGCGGGATCAAGACCAACGCCCAATGGGCCATCGACCACGGTGGCGCCTCCGCCACCCCCGCCCGCCAGCAAGAACAAGGATAAGCACATGACCCGCACCATCGTCGAATCGAAAACCAAAACCGCGATCATCGGATTTGATCAGCCCTTTTGCGTGATCGGCGAACGGATCAACCCCACCGGGCGCAAGATCCTCAACGAAGAGCTGGAACGCGACGATTTCTCCCGGGTCGAAGCCGACGCGCTGGCCCAGGTCGCGGCCGGTGCCACGGTGCTCGACATCAACTCGGGTGCGGTGTTCTCCAACAAGATGGCCGAAGACCCGCGCTATGCCGACAACAACTTTGTCGAACCCACGCTGATGCGGCAACTGGTCGAGGTGGTGCAGCGGGTCGTCGATGTGCCGCTGTGCATCGACTCATCCGTGCCCGGCGCGCTCGAAAACGGCCTCGCCGCCGCCGAGGGCCGTCCGCTGCTGAATTCCGTCACTGGCGAGGAGGAACGCCTCGAACTCGTTCTGCCGCTGGTCAAGAAATACAATGTGCCCGTGGTGGCGATCTCGAACGACGACACCGGCATTTCCGAAGACCCCGACGTGCGTTTCGCCGTGGCCAAGAAGATCGTCGAGCGCGCCGCCGATTACGGCATCCCCGCGCATGACATCGTGGTCGATCCGTTGGTGATGCCGATCGGCGCGATGGGCACTGCCGGATTGCAGGTCTTCACCCTCGTGCGCCGCCTGCGCGAGGAACTGGGCGTCAACACCACCTGCGGTGCGTCCAACATCTCGTTCGGCCTGCCCAACCGCCACGGCATCAACAACGCCTTCCTGCCCATGGCGATCACCGCGGGCATGACCAGCGCCATCATGAACCCGGTCGCCCTGCCCGTCGGCCCGGCAAAGATCGCCGAGAAGAAGGCCGAAGTGGCCGCCGCCGGAATCATCCTGCCCGAAGATATCGACGACGAAACCTTCGTCACGCTGTTCGGGCTGGGCAGCACCAAACCCCGCGCCGGCAAGGAGATGGAAGCGATCCGCGCCGCCAATTTCCTGACCAACAACGATGATGGCGGGGGCGAGTGGATCAACTTCAACAAGGTCGCGCCGAAACCCGGCCACGAAAACCGCGGCCGCGCGGGCCGCACCGGAGGCCGCCGCCGCCGCGCCTGAACACCACCCCCGGCACCAGCGCCCCGCCCATCCCGGGCGGGGCGCCTTCGGTTTTCGCTTCCCCTCCGCCCCGCGGCGGCTAGACTCCGCCCATGACCACCCTGATCGCCGATATCGGCGGCACCAACAGCCGCCTGGCGCTGGCCCGCGACGGGCACCTCCTGCGCGACACGCTGCGCAGGGTCGTGAATGATCAAAGCCCCGGCCTTGTCGCGATGCTGACGGACTACGCTACGCAACATGCGCGCCCGGATCGCCTGATCCTCGCCGCCGCCGGACCCGTGAACGACGGGCATGTGCGCCTCACCAACCGGCCCGACTGGGCCTGCTCGGCCGACGATCTGGCCGCCGCCACCGGTGCGACCCGCATCACCCTGCTCAACGATCTTCAGGCCATGGGCCATGCGCTCGGCGTGCCCGGCATTGCCGGTGATCCGCTGACCCGATCCCGCCTCGTTCTGGCCATCGGCACCGGCCTCAATGCCGCCGTGGCCCATCCGGTGGGGCGCGCGGCCTTCGTGCCGCCCAGCGAAAGCGGCTACCAGTCGCTGCCCTTCACCACCGAGGCGGATGCCCCGATCCTCGCCGCGCTGGCCCGCGATTTCGGCGCCAACACCGCCGAGGCGCTGCTCTCGGGCCCCGGGATCATGCGCGCGCACCGCCTGCTGACCGGAGAGATCGGCACCGCCCGCGACATCCTTGCCACCGCCCCGGCCACGCGCGCACTTGCGCTGCGCGTGCTAGGCGCCACGCTCGGCTCGCTCGCGCTCATTCTTCTGCCCTATGGCGGGATCTACCTTGCCGGTGGCGTCGGGCGGGCGCTCTTCGCCCATCTCGACAGCCCGGATTTCCGGCACCATTTCACCGCGCGCGGGGCCTATGGCGATCTCATGACCCGTTTTGCCCTGCGCTGCATCGACGACGATCTCGCCCCGCTGCGCGGCCTGGCCCGCCTGTCAAGCGGGGCTTGACCCCTCACTCGCAGGTCCAGACCGCACCCGCCCCAAAACCCGGGTGACGCATCTCGCTGCCCTCGACGATCCCCAGCCGGCGCGCCAGCCCGCCATTGATCTCAAGCACCGCCTTCACGTTGCGTCCGCCCCGGATCAATGTCTTGTCATGCGGCCGCGCCTCATGGTGCACCTTCACCACGCGACCGGCCTCATCGAGGAAAATCATGTCGAGCGGGATCAGCGTGTTCTTCATCCAGAACCCGACGGCACCCGGCTCGGGGTAAAGAAACAGCATGCCCCGGCTTTGTGGCAGGCTTTCGCGATGCATCAGGCCCCGGGCGCGTTCCTGCGGCGTCGCCGCCAGTTCGACGCCGAACCGCGCCTGTCCCCAAGGCCCGCGCAACGTGACCTCGTCATCCCGGCATTCCGCCACGGCGGCACCGCTCAAGATCACGCCCGCGACAAAGGCGACGACCCGGACCATGTCGCGCAGCGTCACCCCCACGGCTCTACTCTTCCCTGAATTTCACACCGGCTTCCCAGGCGCAGACCTCGGTCGCCATGCGCCCGCGCTTGCCGTCGATCACCCGCATCGCCAGCGCCTCGCCCGGTTGCAGATCGGCCAGCCCGGACCGGCGCAACACCTCGATATGCAGAAATACATCTTCCGAGCGGCCGAACACATTGGCAAAGCCGAACCCCTTGGCCTTGTCGAACCACTTGACCCGCGCCGGCTCCAGCGGTGCGCTGCGGATCACCTCGGGGTCGATCTGCTCGAAATCGGCCAGCGGCGCCCCTTCGGAATAGGCGGGTGGCTGGATGCTCAGGATTTCGACCGCCTGAACCCCGCGTTCTGTATCCTGCACGCAGATTTCAACCAACGCGCCATCCGCAACAGAACTCTGCCCGTAATTCCTGAGGACATTCGCATGAAGCAGAATGTCCGGTCCGCCTTCATCAGCCACCACGAACCCGAAACCCTTGACCGGGTCGAACCATTTCACATGACCGGCAAGGTTGCGGGTGCTGTTCCCATCTTCCATCAACTCGTGACATCCGTCAGTTTGTCGTCATCCCCATGTCATTCCGTGATGCGCAATGGCGGGCTGACATGCAAGCATAAAAAGTTACCTGATTTTCAGGGCATTGCATTTCACGTAACGTGAAATTCACGGATTGAGGCGTTGAATCCTCCATTCCTGCGCGGTCTCGTCCCGACGCCAGCGAAACCTGTCATGCAGCCGGAACGCCCCGTCCGCCCAGAACTCGATCTCCAGCGGTGTGAGCCGATACCCCCCCCAGAACGGCGGCCGGGCCGGGTTGGTGCCCTGTCTGGCCGTCACCCTGGCGACCTCGGCCATCAACGCCCCGCGCGAGGAAAGCGGCCGCGATTGCTGCGAGGCCCATGCCCCCAGGCGGCTCTTGAGCGAGCGGCTGGCATAATACTCGTCCGCCAGCGGCCCGTCCTCGCGGATGATCGTGCCGCGCACCCGGATCTGGCGCCGCAGGCTTTTCCAATGCATCACGAACGCGGCCTTGCCCGACTGTTCCAGTTCCTCGGCCTTGGCGCTTTCGTAATTGGTGAAAAAGACAAAGCTCTGCGCCTCGATCTCCTTGAGCAGCACCATCCGCACATTGGGCAGCCCCCCGGCATCCACCGTGGCCAGCGCGATCGCGTTCGGATCGTTGATTTCGCTGGCCTCGGCCTCGGCCAGCCAGCTGCGCGCGATGGCGAACGGATCGTCGCCTGCGAAGATTCCACCCCTGTCGCTCATCCGCCACCCTCTTTGCGCACCATGTGATCGGGCACCCTTGCCCTTGATGCACCCTAGTCGATCGCCTAAAGATTTCAATCATATGCAATCGGCCGGTTCAGGGCTCTCCGGACCCGGGCAAGGGATCACGAGGAAAACGCATGTCGAACAATCTGATGGTGGGCAAACGCGGCCTGATCATGGGGCTTGCCAATGACAAGTCCATCGCCTGGGGCATCGCCCGCGCCTGCGCCGACGCCGGCGCCGAGATGGCCTTTACCTATATGGGCGAGTCGTTTCGCAAACGCGTCGCCCCCCTGGCCGCGCAGATCGGCGTCGAGACGCTGATCGATTGCAATGTCTCCGACCCGGCCTCGATCGATGCCGCCTTCGCCGAGATCGAGGCGAAATGGGGCAGGCTCGATTTCATCGTCCACGCCATCGGCTTTTCCGACAAGAGCGAACTGCGCGGGCGCTATGTCGACACCAGCCGTGACAATTTCCTGATGACCATGGATGTCAGCTGCTACAGCTTCACCGCGGTGATGCAACGCGCCGAGAAACTGATGACCGAAGGCGGCTCCGCCCTCACGCTCACCTATTACGGCGCCGAACAGGTCATGCCGCATTACAACGTGATGGGGCTGGCCAAGGCGGCGCTCGAGGCGTCGGTCAAGTATATCGCCGAGGATCTGGGCAAGGACGGCATCCGCGTCAACGCGATCTCCGCCGGCCCGATCAAGACGCTCGCGGCCTCCGGCATCGGCGATTTCCGCTACATCCTGAAATGGAACGAACTGAACTCGCCGCTGCGCCGCAACGTGACCATCGACGACGTGGGCAAATCGGCGCTCTACCTGCTCTCGGATCTGGGTTCGGGCGTCACCGGCGAGACGCTGCATGTGGATGCGGGCTATCACGTCGTCGGCATGAAGGCGGTCGATGCCCCCGATATCGACGCCACCAACGGGCGCAAGGACTGATCCGCGATGGAGGCGGCCAACCTCATCGCCTTCAACCTGACGCTGCTCGCGGCCATGGCCTCGCCCGGGCCGGCCATGCTTCTGGCGATCCGCGCCACGCTCACCGGCGGGCGGGCGCATGGCATCGCCACCGGGTTCGGGCTGGGCACCATGGCGGCGGCATGGACCGGGCTGGCGCTGCTCGGGCTCGATGCGCTTTTTGCACTCTTTCCCTGGGCCTACATGGCGATGAAACTCGCCGGCGCGCTCTACCTGATGTGGATCGCCTACGGCATGTGGCGCGATGCCCGCAGGCCGATCGCCGCCGCCCCCGGCCCGCTGCCAAGGCACCGCGCCTTTATCACCGGCCTTTCGGTCAACCTCGCCAATCCGAAATCGGTGATCTTCGCCGCCTCGGTGCTGGTCGTGATCTTTCCCGCCGGGCTTGGCGCGGCCGAAAAGACGCTGATCGTGGCCAATCACCTCGTCATCGAATGGATCGCCTACACGCTCTTCGCGCTGGCCCTCTCGACAGGACCCGCCCGCGACGGTTATCTGCGCCTCAAACCGCTGCTCGATCGCCTCGCCGCCGCCTTGCTGGGCGCGCTCGGAGTGCGGCTCCTGCTCGACCGCTGAAGGGATATCGCCATGACCGACCGCCTGCCCCATGAAAAAGGCTTTCACATCAGCTGGGACCAGATCCACCGCGACAGCCGGGCGCTGGCCTGGCGGCTCGACGGGTTCGGCCCCGAGAACGGCGGCTGGCGCGCCATCGTCGCGATTACCCGCGGCGGCATGGCCCCGGCGATGATCGTCGCGCGCGAGCTTGACATCCGCACCATCGACACGATCAGCATCAAGAGCTACCACTACCAGCACCAGGGCGAGGCCGAAGTGCTCAAGGCCCCCGACGCCACCCTCATGGGCGACGGCGGCGGCATCCTCGTGATCGACGACCTGGTCGATTCCGGCAAGACTCTCGAACTGGTGCGCCAGATGTATCCCAAGGCCCATTTCGCCACCGTCTATGCCAAGCCCAAGGGCCGCGAACAGGTCGACACGTTCATCACCGAGGTCAGCCAGGACACCTGGATCTTCTTTCCCTGGGACATGGCGCTGCAATATGTCGAACCCTATCGCGGCGTCGATTGATCCACCAAAAGACGCTCCGCGGGGAGTATTTCGGGCAAGATGAAGGCGGGTGGCCGGTGTTTCATCTTGCCCGAAATACTCCCGCCGGAGGCGGCCGACGTCGAAAAAACAGAAAGCACCTCGATGACCCTGACCCGAACCCGCGCCACCTTTCCGCCCCCGGTGATGGAGGCCCGCAGCTGGCTTGAGGGCGCCGATTTTTCCGCCCGTCCGCTCATCAACGTGAGCCAGGCCGCCCCGCTGGCGCCGCCCCCCGAACCAATGCTCGACGCCATGGCCGAGATCATCCGCACCGATCCGGGCGCGCATCTCTATGGCCCGGTGCTGGGCCTGCCCGATCTGCGCGCCGAGCTGGCCGATGAATGGTCCCGCGCCTATGGCGGCGCGGTCTCGCCCGATCACGTCGCCATCACCTCGGGCTGCAATCAGGCGTTCTGCGCCGCGCTTCATGCCCTGACCACCGAGGGCGACGAGGTCATCCTGCCGACGCCCTGGTATTTCAACCATAAAATGTGGTGCGACATGGCCGGTGTCACGGCGGTGCCACTGCCAACCGGGGCCGGACTCATCCCCGACCCCGACAGGGCCCGCGCCCTCATCACCCCGCGCAGCCGCGCCATCGTTCTGGTCACGCCCAACAACCCCGGCGGTGTGGAATACCCGCCCGACACCATCCGTGCCTTTTTCGATCTCGCGCGCGAGACGGGGCTGAAACTCATCGTCGATGAGACCTATCGCGACTTCCATTCCCAGCCCGGCGCGCCGCATGACCTCTTCGCCACACCCGGCTGGGACGACACGCTGATCCAGCTCTATTCCTTCTCCAAGGCCTATCGCCTGACCGGCCACCGGGTCGGGGCGATGACCGCCGCGCCGACGCTGCTGGCCGAGGCCGAGAAATTCCTCGACACCGTCACCATCTGCCCCAACCAGCTTGGCCAGCGCGCGGCGCTCTGGGGGATGCGCCACCTGCGCCAGTGGCTCGCTGGCGAGCGCGCCGAGATCCTCGACCGCCGCGCCGCCATCGAAGAGGGGTTTGGCCCACTCGCCGACAAGGGCTGGCACCTGCGCGGCGTCGGCGCCTATTTCGCCTATGTCGAACACCCGTTCGACATGCCCTCCGATCAACTCGCCCCCGACCTCGTGCGCCGCGCCGGCGTGCTCACCCTGCCCGGCACCATGTTCATGCCCGACAGCGATCCCGAGGGCCGGCGCCAGCTGCGCATCGCCTTCGCCAATGTCGACCGCACCGGCATCGCCACGCTGTTCGAGCGGCTCCTGGGCATCTCCGCCTGAACCGCTCTGGACGCGCGCGCCCCGGAAACGCCCGGCAATCGCGGCACGGAAATCGCCGACCCTTGCCCCCGCCCGGCCAAAGCACTAGACAATCCCGAGTTTGCAACCACCTTCCTGTCCAAAGGGGCGCATATGGCACGCGGCACCACTTCCAAAACCCTGGTCTGGATTCTCATGGGCCTGCTCATTCTCGGGCTGGGCGGCTTCGGCGTGACCAATCTCTCGGGCAATATCCGCAACATCGGCTCGGTCGGCGGGCAGGACATCACCGTGAACGCCTATGTGCGCGCCCTGCAAGAGGAAATCCGCGCCCGCGAGGCCGAGACCGGATCGCCGATTGCGTTTTCCAGGGCGCGCGAAATGGGCCTCGATCAGCGCGCCCTCGCCCGGCTGATCGCCACCACCGCGCTCGATGACGAAACCGTGCAGCTGGGCCTGTCGGTGGGCGATGCCAACCTGCGCCAGGAGCTTTTTCAGATCCAGGGCTTCCAGGGGCTCGACGGCAATTTCGACCGCGAGGGGTACCGCTTCTACCTCGACCGCACCGGCCAGTCCGAAGCCGAGTTCGAAGAAGGCATGCGCCGCGAAATCGCCCGCGGCCTCCTGCAAGCCGCGGTCCTTTCGGGCGTGACCGTCCCGTCGACCTATGCCGACACCATCGTCTCGCACCTGGCCGAACGGCGCAGCTTCACCTGGGCCCGCCTCTCCGAGGCCGATCTCGACACCCCCCTGTCCGAGCCGACCGAGGCCGAACTCGCCGCCTACCATTCGGAAAACGCCGAGCAGTTCACCCAACCCGAACGGAAACGCATCACCTATGCCTGGCTCTCGCCCGACATGATCCTCGACCAGGTCGAGATCGACGAGGCCACGCTGCGCGCCCGCTACGAGGACCGCTCGGACGAATTCAACCGCCCCGAACGCCGCCTTGTCGAACGGCTCGTCTTTGCCGACGAATCCACCGCCGAAACCGCCAAGATCGCGCTGGAAAACAGCGACAAGAGCTTCGAGGACATCGTCGCCGAACGCGGCCTCGATCTTTCGGATGTCGATATGGGCGATGTCGCGAAATCCGACCTCGGCGCAGCCGGCCCCGCCGCCTTCAACGCCGATCCCGGCACCATCGTGGGCCCCTTCCCCACCGATCTCGGCCCGGCGCTGTTTCGCGTCAACGCGGTGCTGCCCGCCAGCAACATGCCCTTCGAAGAGGCCGCACCCCTGATCCGCGACGAACTCGCCATCGGCCGCGCCCGCCGCCAGGTCGAGGACCAGATGAACCCGGTCGACGACCTGCTCGCCGCCGGTGCGACGATCGAGGAACTGGCCGAGGAAACCGACATGCGCCTCTTCACCCTCGACTGGACCCCCGAGGTTTCCGAGGGCGCCGCCGGCTACGAGGCCTTCCAGGAGGCCGCCGCCGCGCTCTCAAGGGACGATTTCCCGGACCTCATCACGCTCGACGATGGCGGCATCGTGGCGATGCGGCTCGACGAGGTGCTGCCGCCCCGCCTGCTCCCGCTTGACCAGGTCCGCGACGATGTCATCGCCGCCTGGGAGGAGGCCGAGCTTACCCGCCGCCTCACCGACAAGGCCGAGGCGCTCCTGCCCCGGATCACGCCCGAGGCCGACATGGCCGCACTCGGCCTCACCGTCACGCAAGAGAGCGAACTCACCCGCGGCGCCTTCATCCCTGGCATGCCCGACCGCTTCATGTCCCGCGTCTTCGAGATGCAGGAGGGCGAGGCCCGGGTCATCGAGCTGCCCGCCGGGGCCGCGCTGGTGCGGCTCGACGCGATCCTGCCGCCCGATGAAAGCGACGAGGCCGTGACCGCCCTGCGCAATGCTTTGAACGAACAGGCCGCTTCGGCACAGGCCCAGGACCTGTTCCAGTATTACATCAACGACCTTCAGGCGCGCGCCGGGCTGCAACTCGACCAGAACGCGATCAACGCCGTCCTGGCCAATTTCCAATAGGGGCCGCGATGGAACTCACCCCGTCCTTCGACGCCTTCGCCGCCGCCCATGCGCGCGGCGAGAACCAGCTCGTCTATACCCGCCTCGCCGCCGATCTCGACACGCCGGTCTCCTTGATGCTCAAACTCACCGGTGCGGCGCGCGATGCCTTCATGCTCGAATCGGTCACCGGCGGCGAGGTGCGCGGGCGCTACTCGATCATCGGCATGAAACCCGATCTCGTCTGGCAATGTCACGGCGACACCAGCCGCCTCAACCGGCAGGCCCGATTCGATCCCGACGGGTTCGAGGATCAGCCGGGCAACCCGCTCGACAACCTGCGCGCGCTGCTGGCCGAATCCCGGATCGACCTGCCCGACGACCTGCCCGCCGCCTCCGCCGGGCTGTTCGGCTATCTCGGCTATGACATGATCCGCCTCGTCGAACACCTGCCCGACGTGCCGCCCGACCCGCTCGGCCTGCCTGACGCCACGCTGCTGCGCCCCTCGGTGATCTGCGTGCTCGACGGGGTCAAGGGCGATGTCACGGTCTGCGCGCCCGCATGGGCCGATGCCGGGCAATCCGCCCGCGCCGCCTATGCCCAGGCCGCCGAACGGGTGATGGACGCGGTGCGCGACCTCGACCGCGCCCTGCCTCGGCAGGCCCGCGATCTCGGGCATGCGTCCGAAACCGGTGAACCGGTCTCGAACTTCACCAAGGCGGATTACCTGCAGGCCGTCGAGAAGGCCAAGCACTACATCCGCGCCGGCGACATCTTCCAGGTCGTGCCCAGCCAGCGTTGGGCCCAGCCCTTCGCGCTGCCGCCCTTCTCGCTTTATCGCAGCCTGCGGCGCACCAACCCCTCGCCCTTCATGTTCTATTTCAATTTCGCTGACTTCCAGGTGATCGGCGCCAGCCCCGAAATCCTCGTCCGCGTCTTCGGCAACGAGGTCACGATCCGCCCCATCGCCGGAACCCGCCCGCGCGGCGCCACTCCCGAAGAAGACAAGGCCCTCGAACAGGATCTGCTCGCCGACGAAAAGGAACGCGCCGAACACCTGATGCTGCTCGATCTCGGACGTAACGACACCGGGCGGGTGTCGAAGATCGGCACCGTCCGCCCGACCGAGCAATTCATCATCGAACGCTATTCCCACGTCATGCATATCGTCTCCAACGTGGTCGGCGAACTTTCCGAGGATCACGACGCGCTCTCGGCCCTGCTCGCCGGCCTGCCCGCCGGCACCGTCTCGGGCGCACCCAAGGTGCGCGCCATGCAGATCATCGACGAACTCGAGCCCGAGAAACGCGGCGTCTATGGCGGCGGCGTGGGCTATTTCTCGTCGGGCGGCGACATGGATGTCTGCATCGCGCTGCGCACCGCCGTGATCAAGGACGACACGCTCTATATCCAGGCCGGCGGCGGCGTCGTTCATGACAGCGACCCCGAGGCCGAATATCAGGAGACAGTTCACAAATCCAACGCCATCCGCCGCGCTGCTGCCGACGCCGCGCGCTTCACCGGCAATGGCAACGCATGAGTCCGGCCCCGGGCGCCGGCGCAAGCCGCGCAAACCCCGCCCCGCCGCTTCATCTGACCCCAAATACCTCGGGGGTGTGGGGGCAGCGCCCCCACGCACGCCCCGAAACCACGCCCCCCGCCTGATCCTCTTCAACAAACCCCACGGCGTGCTGACCCAGTTCACCGACCGCTCCGATCCGCCGCGCCCGACGCTCGCGGATTACATCACCGAAAAGGGCGTCTACCCCGCCGGACGCCTCGACCGCGACAGCGAGGGGCTGTTGCTGCTGACCGATGACGGCGGTCTGCAGGCCCGCATTTCCAACCCGCGCTTCAAACTCCCCAAGACCTACCTCGCCCAGGTCGAAGGCATCCCCGACGCGGCCACGCTCGACACCTTGCGCCGGGGCGTCACGCTCAAGGACGGTCTCACCCGCCCGGCCCGCGCCCGGCTGATCCCCGAACCGGCATGGCTCTGGCCGCGCACCCCGCCGGTGCGCGCGCGCAAGACCGTGCCCGACAGCTGGATCGAGCTCACCATCACCGAAGGCCGCAACCGGCAGGTCCGCCGCATGACTGCCGCCGTGGGGCATCCCACCCTGCGCCTCATCCGCACCGCCATCGGCGACTGGCATCTCGGCGACCTCGCCCCCGGCGCGTGGCGCGTTGCCCTGCCGGGGCCCGGCTGAGCCACGCAACGCACGCAACGTTTACCGATCCGACCGGGAAGATTGCTGCAACGCGGCGGTGCACGCCCGGCAGCCGGGAAACAGCCGGGAGTCACCCCCCGGTCTGCACCCCTTAGCGGCGTTAACCTTCACCTTGCTGCGCCTGCATGATCGCGCTGACCGGGGTCAGGGCAATGTCCCGCGCCCGGTCCTCAAGCCCCCACAAAAGAAGCGCCGTCACAGTGTCGGGCCGCAGCCGCCCGACCATCACCACACCACCCTGCTCACTCCCCGCCTTGAGCGCGGCATAGTTCAGGAAGCGCCTGATAACGCTGGGCTTTTCATCCTTGGCGTCGAAGTCGCGAAAGATCGACGCGGCCGGAACGCCCGCCTTGCTGGCCAGTTTGCGCCCGGTGTCGAGCCCCTTCGGGTAAAGCAGCAAGCCATGCCCGGAATTCTCAACGATTTCCGTAACTTGCGTGACGATTTCGCGGCTCGACTGGATCCCGTCCCCGGGCGCTTCCATCACGCCCACCGCCTCCGGCACCCGCTCCAGCAAGACCTGCATCGCCACTTCCACATCTCCGGCCCCGGCCCCCTCGGGCAGGTCGACCAGCGCCAGAACCTCGAACCCCGCCGCCCGATACATCGCCATCCGATCCGCTGCATCCGCCCGGTTCGTATCGACCGCGAAACTCAGCGCATAGGGAAAGGTCGAAAGCGCCTCGATGCCGACATCGGCCTCCGGGTCGTCAATCAGAACGATTGCCATTTTCGGTTTGTTTTCAGCGACTTCTGCGGTCTCAGAATACTTTTGGAACGGCGGTTGCTCGGCGGGCGCCGGGCTGTCCGGTGCTTGCGTTTCACGCGGTGTCGGCGCGGTGGCGGCGGTTCCGATCCGCACCCGCCCGCTCTGCGAAAAGCCGTCCGCCCGATCGGTCAACCGCGTCGCCGGCGTCCCGATCGCGATGGCCTGTTCGCCGTCGCCGTCCCGCTCGCGCCGGTCCCGAACCAAGGGAACATCGGGTGTTTCGGGCGTGTCGCGGCGTTCGGCGGTGCCCTGAACCTCGACCTGCGCCTCCCCGGTTTCCGGCGTCCGCGGCAGCATCGGAACCGGTCCCGCCTCGTCTCTCCTCTCGCCGACATCTTGCGTGCTGGAAGGCGGCACGGGCGACGCGTCATCCGCATCAGGCTCCAGCCCGGTTCCCTGCGCCTGCGGTTCCGCGATTTCGACCGAAGGCGCCGGCGCCGGATCAATCCGGATCACCAATTCTTCATCTTCTGCCCCAGTCACCGGGGCGACGACTGACCCGGATGCCGATCCTGGCCTTTCATCACTCTTTTCAATGCCTTGAAGGTCAAGGTCAATGTCGTTTGCAAGCTCGGGAAGCGCCGGCTCCGATGGTGCCTCACTTTGCGTCGCAGGGCTCGCCACGTCGCCTATGGCCGTGGGCGCCGCCGGTCGGGGCGGTTCGGTCGGGATCGTCATGCGGGTTTCCTTCGGGGGCGCCACCGGCGAGTCGCCCGCCCCGACGACCTGCGTAATGGGCGCATCCCGCCCGACCGACGAAAGCTCTGGCGAGGGGGCCGCATCGTCGGGGGCCGAAATCGCTGGCGCAGGTCGCCCGGTCTGTGGAACTTCCGCTGGTCGGGTGTCGCTTTCCGTCAGCGACGTGAGATCATCCGGCGCAGGGGGCGAGACCCGGGACACCGGAACACCCTGCTGCACCGGCTCGCCCTTGGGCAAGTCAGCCCGGTCATCCATGCGCGACTGGTTGAACTCCGACCCCACCGGCACATCGAGGGCCACGGCATCCGGTTTGGGCGGGTCGGGCGGATCAATGATGAAAGACAGGCCCACCGCACCCGCGACCGCAACCACAGCCCCCATGGCGATACCGCTCAAAAACCCCCTTGCCACTGCATCCACCCTTTTTTCCTGCTCGTCGGGACCGTGCGCCCCTTGACGATGCGCTGCAAGCCTGAACAAGTATATCGCGACCCGGGGCCTCCCCTCCAGCCCCAAAGAAAAGAAGTTGGGCAAAATGCTGCTACTGATCGACAATTATGACAGTTTTACCTATAACCTCGTGCATTTCCTTGGAGAATTGGGCGCCGAAACCGTGGTGAAGCGCAACGATGCACTTGACGTGCAGGCGGCGATGGCCATGAACCCGACGGGCATCCTACTCTCTCCCGGACCATGCGATCCGGACCAGGCGGGCATTTGCCTCGATCTGGTGCTTGCCGCCGCCGAGACGCGCACCCCGCTGCTCGGTGTGTGTCTGGGTCACCAGACCATCGGACAGGCATTCGGCGGCAAGGTGGTGCGCTGCCACGAGATCGTGCATGGCAAGATGGGACACATACGGCACACGGGCAAAGGCATGTTCAAAGGGTTGCCCAGCCCGTTCGAAGCCACGCGCTATCACTCGCTGGTGGTCGAACGCGAAAGTCTGCCCGACACGCTGGCGATCACTGCCGAGATCGAGGACGGAACCATCATGGGCTTGCAACACAGGACCTTGCCCATTCACGGCGTCCAGTTTCATCCCGAATCCATCGCCTCGCAACATGGTCACGCGCTTCTCAGGAATTTTCTCGATGAGTTGAAGGTTCCGGCATGAGCGAACGGTTGAAACCCCTGATCGGTGCTGCCGCCGAGCGCACGTTGACGCGGGCCGAGGCCGAAACGGCCTTTACCATCCTGTTCGAGGGCGACGCCACGCCCAGCCAGATCGGCGGCCTGTTGATGGCGCTGCGCACGCGCGGCGAAACGGTCGAGGAATATACCGCCGCCGTTTCGGTGATGCGGGCCAAGTGCCATCGCGTCAATGCTCCCGTAGGCGCGATGGATATCGTGGGCACCGGGGGCGATGGCAAGGGCACGTTCAACATCTCGACCGCGACCGCCTTTGTGGTCGCCGGTGCAGGCGTGCCGGTGGCCAAACATGGCAACCGCAACCTGAGCTCGAAATCTGGGGCGGCAGATGCTCTTTCGGCCATGGGTATCAACGTCATGATCGGCCCGCATATCGTTGAAAAGGCGCTTGAAAGCTGCGGCATCGCCTTCATGATGGCGCCCATGCATCACCCGGCCATGGCGCATGTCGGCCCATCCCGGGCCGAGCTTGGCACCCGCACCATTTTCAACATTCTCGGCCCATTGACCAACCCCGCCGGGGTCAAGCGGCAACTCACCGGCGCGTTCTCTCGTGACCTGATCCGCCCGATGGCCGAAACCCTTGGCCAACTGGGGAGCGAACGTGCCTGGCTGGTTCACGGTTCGGATGGCACCGATGAAATGACCATCACCGGCGTGACATGGGTTGCAGCCCTGGAAGAGGATGGTTCTGTCCGCGAGGTCGAGCTTCATCCCGAGGATTTCGGCTTGCCCACGCACCCTTTCGAGGCGATCATGGGTGGCACACCGGCCGAAAACGCGGCCGCCTTGCGCGCGTTGCTCGCTGGCGAGGCGTCGGCCTATCGGGACGCCGTCCTGCTCAACTCCGCCGCCGCGCTGGTGATTGCAGGACGGGCCGGCAATCTGCGCGACGGTGTAGAGATGGCGCGCGAGAGCATCGACTCGGGTGCCGCGAAAGCAAAGATTGACGCGCTGGCGACGATCACGACGGAGGCCAAATGACCGCAACCATCCTCGACAAGATCAAGGCGTATAAACTTGAGGAGATCGCAGCGGACAAGGCGGCAAAACCACTCGATGCGCTTGAGGCCGAGGCCCGCGAAGCCCCGTCGGTGCGGCCGTTTGCAAACGCGCTGTTCGAAGCCTCCCGCGAGGGCTATGGCCTGATCGCCGAGATCAAGAAAGCCAGCCCGTCAAAAGGCCTCATTCGCGCTGATTTCGATCCTCCGGCTCTTGCGCGGGCTTATGAAGCCGGTGGTGCCACCTGCCTTTCGATTCTGACCGATACCCCCAGTTTTCAGGGCGACAAGACGTATCTGAGCGAGGCGCGCGCCGCGGTCGACCTGCCGGTCTTGCGCAAGGATTTCATGTATGATCCCTATCAGGTGATTGAAGCCCGCGCGCTTGGTGCCGATTGCATCCTCATCATCATGGCCAGCGTGTCGGACGAACAGGCGCTCGACCTCGAGTCCACGGCCACGGAATGGGGTATGGACGCCTTGATCGAAGTTCATGACCAAAGCGAGCTTGACCGCGCCGAAAAGCTGTCATCGCGGATGATCGGTATCAACAACCGAGATCTCAATACGTTCGAAACGTCGCTCGACACCACGCGCCGCCTGTCGCGCATGGTTCCGCCCGATCGTCTGATCGTATCGGAAAGTGGGCTCGACACACCTGAGGATCTGGCCGATATAGCGCGCTATGGCGCGCGTTGTTTCCTGATCGGGGAAAGCCTGATGCGGCAGGACAACGTGGAATTGGCGACCCGAACCCTTTTGGCCCATCCGCTCACCCCCGGGAGCGTGTAGACCATGGCAAACCTCACCCATTTCGACGCCAGGGGCGATGCCCATATGGTCGATGTCTCCGACAAGACCGATACCGACCGCGTTGCCATCGCGCGCGGTTCGGTGCGCATGGAACGCGCCACGTTCGGTCTGATCTCGGAAGGTCGCGCCGGGAAGGGCGATGTCCTGTCCGTGGCGCGGCTGGCCGGGATCATGGGTGCGAAAAAGACGGCCGATCTTATCCCGTTGTGCCACCCTCTGCCGATTGCAAAGGTGTCGGTCGATCTTTCGCTCGATGCCGATCTGCCCGGGGTCCAGATCGAGGCGACGGTCAAGACCACGGGCAAGACCGGCGTGGAAATGGAGGCGCTGACCGCCGTCTCGACCGCAGCGCTCACCGTTCATGACATGGTGAAGGCGGTGGACAGGACGATGGTGATCTCGGATATCCGGGTCGTGCTGAAGGATGGCGGGAAATCCGGCCGCTTCGTCGCGCCATGATTAGTGTCGGCGAAGCCCTTGCCGATCTGTTTGCCTTGGTGCGCCCCACCGAACAAGAGACCGTGCCGCTCCTCGACGCCTCCGGCCGCGTCCTGGCCGAGGATGCCACGGCGCGTCGGGACCAGCCGCCGTTCGACGCCTCGGCAATGGATGGCTACGCGCTGATCGGGGACGAGGCTGATCTGCACGCTCAGTTCAAGATCATCGGCGAGAGCGCGGCCGGTCGTGCGTTCGCGGGCAAGGTCAAACCCGGCCACGCGGTTCGCATCTTTACCGGGGCGCCGCTTCCCCAAGGGGCAAGCCGCGTTGTCATTCAAGAGGATATCGAGCGGCGCGGCGATCTGATCACCATCGCCAGCGCGCAATCCGGGGGCGCGAACATTCGCCCGCAAGGCAATGATTTCTCGGTCGGAACCGTGGTCAGCGCACCGCGACGACTCCGCCCCGAAGACCTTGCCCTGCTGGCGGCAATGAATATCGGGCAGGTGCCGGTCCATCGCAAACCGGTCGTGGCGCTGATTTCCACCGGCGACGAACTGGTGATGCCGGGCGAAGACCCCGGGCCCGATCAGATCATCGCCTCGAACAGCTTCGGTCTGCATGCGATGCTCGCGGCGTGGGGGGCCGCGCCCCGGCTGCTTCCGATCGCGCGGGACAATCGCGAAAGCCTCGAAACCGCGTTTCGGCTTGCCGAGGGTGCGGATCTGATCGTGACCATCGGCGGGGCGTCGGTCGGGGATCATGACATCGTTGGCGATGTGGCCGAGTCAATGGGGTTGGAACGGTCTTTCTACAAGATCGCGATCCGCCCCGGCAAACCGCTCATGGCGGGGCGGATGGGCAATGCCGCGATGGTTGGGCTGCCGGGCAACCCGGTCTCTGCCATGGTGTGCGCCCGCGTGTTTCTTGCGCCGATGATCCGGACCATGCTGGGACTGGGTGCGGAACCAGCCGAAAATCAGATCGCCATCCTGACCCATGATCTCGCCGCCAATGGACCGCGAGAACATTACCAGCGCGCATGGGTCGAGAACGGCCGCATCACCGTGGCCAGCCGCCAGGACAGCGCGCTTCTGTCGGTTCTGGCCGACACCAACGCGCTGGCGATCTCGCCGCCCAATGCCGAGGCCCGTCCCGCCGGAAGCCAGATTCGCTATATCCCGTATTGACAGCGTCAGCAGATTGACGGTGCGGGCCTTATCGCGCGGTTGACACAAAACAAGAACATGACTAGAACAAAAGAAAACGTGAACCCGAACCGGAGGCCGACCATGCTGACCCGCAAACAACTTGACCTTCTGGAATTCATTCACAAACGCGTCCAGCGCGATGGCGTTCCGCCGTCCTTCGACGAAATGAAAGAGGCGCTGGACCTGCGCTCGAAATCGGGCATCCATCGTCTGATCACCGCCTTGGAAGAACGCGGTTTCATCCGCCGCCTGGCCCATCGCGCGCGCGCGATCGAGATTGTCAAACTTCCGGAAAGTCTTGGTGGCGATGCATCCGGTTTTCATCCCCGTGTGATCGAAGGCGATCGGCGCGACACGAGAAAACCTGCCAACGCGATCGAAATCGCCGCGGTAGAAGCCTGCGAATTGCCGGTCATGGGCCGGATCGCGGCCGGTGTTCCGATCGAGGCGATTCAGCAGTCAACGCATAATGTTGCCGTGCCACAGTCGATGATACGCGGCAACGAGGATCATTATGCGCTTGAAGTCAAAGGCGATTCGATGATCGACGCCGGGATCAATGACGGCGACGTGGTCATCATTCGCGAAACCCCGACCGCCGAGAACGGCGATATCGTGGTTGCGCTGGTCGACGACCACGAGGCGACGTTGAAACGGTTCTTCCGCCGCGGCAACGCCATCGCACTGGAAGCGGCCAACCCGGCATACGAGACCCGCGTCTTTCCCGATGACAAGGTCAAGGTTCAGGGCCGCCTGGTTGGCCTGATCCGCACTTACTGACCGGCGCCGGGCGTATTCCAAAGCCGGTTTCCGGTGAAATCGCGCGCGGTCGTGACGGTCAGCCGGTCATGCCCTGGGTCATGGCGCAGGGCGATGGCTCCTGTTTCGCGCATCCGGCCCGGATCAAACGCATCACAGCTCAGGCCGGCGGGCAATGTTGCATTGCTCACAACGATCTCACCCGCAGCGCATCGCACGTCCGCGGCAGCGCGTTTCCCGGTGACATGAACGACCGGGATCCGGCTGGCCGAAACGGTGGTTCCCCATCTCGCCGCCGCCACTTTCTGACTGTCCGGGTTGCCATCGTTTTCCAGCCAGTTGTCTGCGACAAAGCCGGCTCCACGCGCCTTGCTCAGGGCGCGACCCTCCCCCCCCATCACGCCAACCAGCGCCCCACCATCCGCAATCAGGATATCGGGCCGGTCAACCGTGGCCCAGGCGATCACCGACGCCACGACCGGGCCAAGACCGAGAAACCGCATGCGACCCTGCCACAGAATCACGACCAGAAAACCGAATGCCATCATTGGCAAGACATACCAATCCGGGCTTGGCACCGCGCCACGCGAACCTTCAATGCTCTCGACCGTATGCGCGACCCCGAGTATCCAGTCCAGACCCGCTCCCGCCACCGCCAGCGGCCATCCGTCAAGGCCCACCGGCATCAACAGTGCCGCGCATACCAGGGCCGGGATGATCAGGGTTCCCATCAGCGGCACGGAAAGCAGATTGGCGATCAGCCCGAAATGCGCGGTCTGATTGAAATGCGCGGCCCCGACAGGGCCAGTCGCCGCGCCGGCCACGGCCGACGAAATGATCACGGCCGCAACCGGCCGCATCCAGGCCTGCTTGAGGTTGAGTTTCGCATCGCGCATCCAGCCGAAAACCGCGACAAGCGCGGTGGTGGCGGCGAAAGACATCTGGAATCCCGGACCGAGCAAGGCTTCGGGGCGCAGGATCAGGATGATCGTCGCGGCAAGCCCGACAGCCCGCAACGAAATCGCACGCCGGTCCGCCATCACCGCCAGGAGCGCCACGGCCACCATGACAAAGGCGCGTTCTGTTGCCACGTTTCCCCCCGACAGGGCCAGATAGCCCGCTGCGAAGACCAGGGCGATCACGGCCGCGATCTTCTTGCCCGGCACGCGCAGACCGAGAGGCGGAACAGCGGCCAGCCCCAGGCGGACCACCGCAAATATGAAACCCGCCAGAAGCCCCATGTGAAGTCCCGAGATCGCCAGCAGATGTGCAAGATTGGACGCCCTGAGCGCCTCAAGAGACCCCGGCCCCATGCCTGCCCGGTCGCCGGTCATGATCGCGGCGGCAAAGGCCCCGGATTCACCCGGGATTCTGGACTGGACATGGTGCGAGAGCGCGAGACGCGCCCGAAACAGGAGCTGCTCCGAACCGCTTGGCTCAAGCAACATCAATGGCGTGCGCGCATAGCCGACCGCACCGAGTTTCTGGAACCATGAGTGGCGCTGAAAATCGAACCCGCCCGGCTCGACCGGGCCGCCCGGCGGCGTAAGATGCGCGGTCACCATGACCTTCGCCCCGGCGCGCGGCTCCGTCCCGCCTGTCCCGTGAAGTGAGATGCGCACGCGCTCCGGACGCCTTTCAAAGGGAACCCTGGCGAGAACCACCTGATCCAGCAGAAGACGGGGCGCGCCACTCCCCGAACGGTCGATCCCGATGATCCGGCCTTCGACCGGCCCATAGTAGCGCCAGCCCAGAACCGGACGCTCCAGAAGATGCGCCCGCACCATGGCCAATCCGAAACCGGATGAGATGAGGACCGCCGCCCAGATGAAAGGCGCCCATGCCGCATTTACGTGCCGGATCAGAATCGCGCCGCCGAGCCCGCCCAGTGCAATATAGGGAAGGATGGCCCGGCTCGGTTCGAAGCGAAGGCTGAAATAGATCCCGATCCCGAATGCAAGACACACCGGAACCCAGGGAAAGAAATGCCCCCTCTGAGCCAACACAGCGGCTTCAACGCGCCTCCAGAGCTGCATGGCTTGTCCTTGTCCTGGCAGAGCATTAGACAGGCTCCAAACTACCCAGCCATGGTTACCGAAAGATTAACGTTTATGACCGATCAAGTCGTGACCCGATTTGCCCCTTCGCCAACCGGTTTCCTGCATATCGGCGGCGCTCGCACCGCGCTGTTCAACTGGCTTTTTGCGCGCGGGCGCGATGGAAAGTTCCTGCTCCGGATCGAGGATACCGACCGCGAACGCTCCACCGCCGAAGCGACCGAAGCGATTCTCAGGGGGCTTGCATGGCTCGGGCTGGATCATGACGGTGAGGTGGTCAGTCAGGCCAGCCGTGCCGAGCGCCACGTCGAGGTCGCAAGGGAGCTGTTGGCCCGGGGGCAAGCCTACAAGTGTTTCTCGACACAGGAAGAAATCGAACAATCTCGCAACCAGGCGCGCGCCGAGAAGCGGTCGACATATTTTCAAAGCCCCTGGCGCGATGCCGATCCGGAAACGCATCCCGACCTGCCCCACGTCATCCGTCTCAGGGCGCCACATGACGGCGTGACCATCATTCGCGACGAGGTGCAGGGCGACGTCACCATCAGGAACGATCAGATCGACGATATGGTGCTGTTGCGGTCCGACGGAACGCCGGTCTACATGCTCGCGGTCGTGGTCGACGACCACGACATGGGTGTAACACATGTCATCCGGGGTGATGATCACCTCAACAACGCCGCGCGCCAGCAACTGGTTTACCAAGCCATGGGATGGCAGGTGCCGGTCTGGGCCCATATTCCCCTTATCCACGGCCCGGATGGCAAGAAGCTGTCGAAACGGCACGGGGCGCTTGGCGTCGATGAATACCAGGCCATGGGGTATCCGGCCGCCGGCCTGCGAAACTACCTCGCGCGGCTGGGCTGGAGCCATGGCGACGCCGAGTTCTTTTCCGATGCCCAAGCCATCGAGTGGTTCGACCTCAAGGGCATCGGGCGCGCGCCCGCCCGGTTCGATTTCAAGAAACTCGAAAACATTTGCGGTCAGCACATCGCCGCTTCGGATGATGCTGCACTGCTGCATGAGTTGTCGGACTTCCTGTCAATCATCGGCGAACCCGCTCTTTCGGACCGGAAAACCGAAATGCTGCGCGCAGCCATGCCATTTCTCAAGGAACGCGCCAAGACATTCCCAGATCTCATTGAAAAAGCTAACTTTATCATGGCCGACCGTCCGATTCGACCAGACGAAAAAGCGGCGAAGGCACTGGATCCTGCATCCCGTGGTATACTCAATGAATTGACGCCGCATTTGCAAAATGCTAGCTGGACCCGTGCTGATCTGGAACAGCTTCTGAACCGGTTTGCAGAGGCAAAGGGCACAAAGTTCGGCAAGCTCGCTGGTCCACTCAGGGCCGCATTGGCGGGACGGATGGCAACGCCCAGCGTTTTTGACATGATGCTGGTTCTTGGGCGCGACGAGACACTGGCCCGACTGTCCGACACTGCGCAGACATGATAGGCTCTTTCCGTCGGAAAGCCGAACGTCACTGGACATCCCCAAGCGGTCCGCGCCGGGGTTACTTGAGGAAGGGAAAAGCATGACTGACAGCAGCAAGACCGCGACACTGACCATCGACGGCAAATCCTTCGACCTGCCATTGCTTTCGCCGACGGCCGGGCCAGATGTCATCGACATCCGAAAACTCTATGCCGAGGCCGGCGTCTTTACCTATGATCCCGGTTACACGTCCACCGCATCCTGCGACAGCACCATCACCTATATCGATGGCGCCAAGGGTGAGCTGTTGCATCGCGGCTATCCGATTGATCAGCTTGCCGAGAAATCGCATTATCTCGAAGTCTGCTATCTGCTGCTTTATGGCGAACTCCCCAAGGCATCGGATCTTGAGGCGTTCGAGGCCACGATCACGCGCCACACCATGATCCACGAGCAGATGCACAATTTCTTCCGTGGATTTCGGCGCGATGCGCATCCGATGGCGACCATGGTCGGCGTGGTTGGCGCGATGTCGGCCTTCTATCACGACTCGACCGATATTTCCGATCCCCGCCAGCGCGAGATCGCCTCGCATCGCATGATCGCCAAGATGCCGACCATCGCGGCGATGGCCTACAAGTATTCGATCGGGCAGCCCTTCGTCTATCCGCGAAACGATCTCGATTACGCCTCGAACTTCCTGCACATGTGTTTCGCCGTTCCGGCCGAACAATACGAGGTCGATCCGATCCTGTCGCGTGCGATGGATCGCATCTTCATCCTCCACGCCGATCACGAACAGAACGCCTCGACCTCCACCGTCCGCCTGGCCTCGTCCTCCGGGGCGAACCCGTTCGCGTGCATTGCCGCCGGCATCGCCTGCCTTTGGGGGCCGGCCCATGGTGGCGCAAACCAGGCTTGCCTTGAAATGCTCAAGGAAATCGGATCGGTCGAACGCATTCCCGAATTCATCGCGCGCGCCAAGGACAAGGACGATCCGTTCCGTCTGATGGGCTTTGGTCACCGGGTCTACAAGAATGTCGACCCCCGCGCGAAGGTGATGAAGCAATCCGCGGACGAGGTGCTCGACCTGCTCGGAATCGAGAACAACCCGGTGCTTCAGGTCGCCAAGGAGCTTGAGAAACAGGCGCTCGATGACCCCTATTTCGCCGACAAGAAGCTCTTTCCGAATGTCGACTTCTACTCCGGCATCATTCTCGAAGCGATGGGCTTCCCCACATCCATGTTCACGCCCATATTCGCGTTGTCCCGCACCGTCGGCTGGATCTCTCAGTGGAAAGAGCAGTTGTCGGATCCGGCGCACAAGATCGGCCGCCCGCGTCAACTCTATCTCGGGGAAACGGCCCGCGACTATATCGACGTCGAGGACCGTTAAGACACCCGGCACAAGCAAAACAAAGAAGCCTCGGAGAGATTTCCGAGGCTTCTTTCTTTGACTGGTCCGGCTTTCTCAGCGGCCTTCGAAATGCGCCTTTCGCTTTTCGAGAAACGCAACGACCCCTTCCATGAAGTCGCGGCTCTTGCCGGCCTCGCCCTGCAGTTTGGCCTCGTTGTTCAATTGCGTGTCGAAATCGTTGGCCCAACTCTCGCGAATGGCCCGCTTGGTCAACTCATAGGCCCGTGTCGGCCCGTCGGCCAGTTGCGCGGCCCGTGCGCGCCAATGCGCGTCGAATTCCTCATCCGGAACGGCCTCCCAGATCATGCCCCAGTCATCCGCGTCCCGGGCGCTGATCTTCTCGGCGAAAAGCGCCGCGCCCATGGCCTTGGCCATGCCCATGGTGCGCGGCAACACATATGTGCCCCCCGCATCCGGCATCAGACCGATCCGCGTGAAGGCCTGAAGGAAATAGGCGCTTTGAGTCGCGATGACCACATCCGCCGCCAAGGCAAGGTTTGCACCGGCACCGGCAGCCGGCCCGTTCACGGCCGAGATGACAGGCAAGGGCGAGTCGACGATGGCCTTGAGCATGGGATTGTATTCGTCGCGCAACCCCCGTTCGAGATCGAGCGCCCCGGCGTTGGCATCCCCCAGGTCCTGCCCGGAACAAAATGCCCCGCCCGCCCCGGTGATGACGATCACGCGCGCCCCGTCATTTTCCGCATGGTGAATGGCGTCCGGTATCTCCGCGCGCATCTGCGCCGTCAGCGCGTTCATCTTCTCAGGGCGGTTGAGCGTGACAACGGCAATGCGCTCATCCGTCTCGTAAGTGATCGCCTTGTAATCAACCATGCGTCTTCCTCGCTTGTGCAGTACGGGCCCAATCAACCCTATCTGCACAGCCTGGAAAAGCGAAACCCCGCGTCAGCGGTTCATGATTTCCTCAAGCCGTCTGGCCTCGTCGTCGCTCAACGCCGCTTCACCCGGGGCCTTGGCTTTGGATCTGCGCCGCAGATAGAACCCGCCGGCGATCCCCGCCAGAACCAGCATTCCGGGCCCCGCCCCCCAGAGGATCCAGTTGCTCCCGCCATAGCGCGGTTTCAACAGGACATACTCGCCATAACGACTGACAAGGTATTCCTTGACCTCGTCATTGCTGTCGCCCTCGACGATCCGCTCACGAACCAGCAGGCGCATGTCCCGGGCAAGCTCCGCATTGCTGTCGTCGATACTTTCGTTGCGGCACACAAGGCAGCGCAGATCCTTGGAGACCTCCCGCGCCCGCGCTTCGAGCGCCGGATCGTCCAGGACTTCATCCGGCTGAACCGCATATACCGGATGGGCCAGCAGCAGGAGGATCAGAACAATGTTCCTCATTCGGCTGGAACCCCTTGCAAGCGTGATGACTTTCTGGAACCGGCAGCAACGCGATAACGCCGGTCCGAAAGGCTCAGAAGCCCGCCAAGCGCCATCAGGATCGCCCCGCCCCAGACCCAGTTGGCCAGGGGCTTGATGTAAACCCGCATCGCCCAACCCCCGGCCTGCTGCGGATCGCCGATCACGACATAGACATCGCGCAGAAAACCATTGTCGATCGCCGCCTCCGTGGTGGGTTGGCCGGCGACCGGATAGACCCGTTTTTCCGGGCGCAGCGTCGTGATCAGCTTCCCACCGCGTGCAACGTCAACAAATGCCATCGTGGACACATAGTTCGGCCCCTGAACCTGTTCCACCTCTCTCAAGGTAATCTCATATCCCCCAACGTCGAAACTTTCGTCTGTCTGGACGACACGAATATCCTCCATTTCCCAGGCCAGCAGACCGGCAATTCCCGCCATCGTGATACCGAGACCGGAATGCGCGACGGCCTTGCCCCAATCCGATCTGGGAAGTCGCGTCAATCGCCCCAGCCGATTGTGGCCACGCCCGGCCCGCGAAAGCACATCGATCACGGCCCCCGCGATCAGCCACGTGCCAAGCATCATTCCGACCGGCCCCAACGCACTGCGACCTGACTGGATCGCCCAGACCAGCGCGAGTACCGCCAAAGCCAAGGCAATGGCCGGCCGAAGGTTGCGCACCGTCCGCCCGATCCGGGCCCGTTTCCACGGCAACATGGAGCCGATGGGCAGTATGAGGCCCAGAATGATCATGAACGGGGTGAACGCCTGATTGAAGAACGGCTCACCGACCGAGAGCTTGCGATCAAAGAGCATCTCGCTGATCAAGGGCCATATCGTGCCGATGAACACGACGAAGGTCGCCACGACCAGCAGGATATTGTTTGCCACAAGCGCCGATTCCCGGCTGACCAGTCCGAAAACCCCCTTGGCTTCCATGACGCTGGCCCGCGCCGCAAACAGCGTCAGCGCGCCACCCACGAACACGCCCATGATCAACAGCAGGAACACCCCGCGCTCGGGATCGCTCGCAAAGGCATGAACGCTGGTGATGATCCCGGACCGGGTGATGAAGGCCCCCAACAGCGAGAAACCGAAGGCGATGATGGCAAGGAGAACCGTCCAGCTCTTCAGGCTCTCGCGCTTTTCGACCACGACCGAGGAATGCAGCAGGGCCACCGCGATCAGCCAGGGCATGAAGCTGGCATTCTCGACCGGATCCCAGAACCAGAACCCGCCCCAGCCCAATTCGTAATAGGCCCACCAGCTGCCAAGCCCGATTCCGATGGTCAGGAACACCCACGCCGCAAGCGTCCACGGGCGCACCCACCGCCCCCATGCCGCATCCACGCGCCCTTCGATCAACGCCGCCACGGCAAAGGAGAACGCCATCGAAAGCCCGACATAACCCAGATAGAGAAATGGCGGATGAAACGCCAATCCCGGATCCTGCAACAACGGGTTGAGATCGCGCCCGTCAAAGGGCACGACATCCATGCGCAGGAACGGGTTCGAGGTGAACAGGATGAAGGCAAAGAAGGCCGCGCCGATCGAGCCCTGCACCGCGAGTATACGGGCGCGCAAGGTCGGCGGAAGATTGCCTCCGAACCATTGCGCCATGGCCCCGAACAGGGCGACGATCAGAACCCACAGCAACATCGAACCTTCGTGATTGCCCCAGACACCCGTCACCTTGTAAAGCATCGGCTTGTCGGAATGGCTGTTGCCGACGACCAGTTGCAGCGAGAAATCCGACGTCACGAAGGCATAGGTCAGCGCCGCGAAGGCAACGACCGTGAGGAAGAACTGCACATTCGCGGCCGGTTCGGCAAAGGCCATCCACCCGGGCCATCTCCGATCCGCCCCTACAAGCGGCACAACGGTTTGCAGGCAGGCCGTCACGAAGGCCAGGATGAGGGCGAAGTGTCCGAGTTCTACTATCATGAGACCGGTTATAAACACCGCTTCGCCCGCGTCCAATAACAAATGCTATTGATACATGTTCACTTTGTCGCGGGCCGGGCCATATCGGCATTAACGGCCGATATCCGCCCCCCTCTGCCACGCCTCCAACGCCGGATTCGCCTCGGGCTCGATGACCGTCAGATCAAGCTGCGCATCCGTGCCCGCCCCGGCCTTTCCGGGTCCGTTCGGCCCGGCTTTCGATCGCTCCAGCAGCTCCAGATTGTTCAGGACCTTCGGGACAGTGGCGAGGGAATGGCTGATCTGGCGTTGGAACTCCTGTCCCTTGGCCTGGTGACGCGCTCCGAAATAAAAACTCACGATCGCGCCCAGGAGCCACCAAAGCGGCTCGGGAACCAGCGCGATTCCCTGCATGCGCGCGGCAAACCAGATCGGATCGACCATCGCCGAGATGAAAAGACCAAGTGTTCCGAACGCCAGCGCCGGGCGCGGAAGCCGGTTGAGCCCGTCGATCATCCGATCGAACCAGCCTTTCCTTGGCAAGGCGAACTCACTGGCGAACTGGGCCAGCGCCTTGGCCTTCAACTCGCTTTCACGACTCCCCGCGGCTTCGGCATTCTCGCGAAATATCTCCACTGTGCTCTTCAACCCGCGCCCGCCATCGCCAAAGACCATCGACACGATCCGTTCAATCAACCCCATGACGCGATCCTCTCCTGGAACTGTTCGTGGCTGAGATGGTAGCGCGGGTCGATGAACGCTTCCGCGCGCCTGATCCAGCCCCCCTTGCCACCGGCGCGGCTGCGCGCGTACTTGCGCGATGCAGGGCGGTTGTCGGCAAGCCGGAAATAGTAATTGCGGCGCGCGATCCCGTAGGCATCCACGATATGGTCCGGGGCGGCTTGCTCCGCTTGCTGTGCCGCCATGGCCGTGATCGGGCCGATCATCCCATCCACCGCGACCTCATGGCCCATCTGCCGCAACAGCCGCTGAAGGATCCTCACGGCATTCGAACCGGCATTGACATACATGTCGAACACCGTCGGCCAAAGCGCCTTGGGCAACATGTCGATCCGCGGCCGCTCGAAATAGTGCCGGATGAAAATATCCACGGCCCCGGCCCGGCTCAGACGGCGGACATCGGCGACATCCACATTGCCATCCCCGTCAAGATCCAGCCCGAGCCGGCGCATGGTATGAATGGTGACGCCATGTTTCGTGGCGCCACCGGGGTCATCGCCATCATTGACGAAACCGCCCTCGCGGGCGACGATTTCCTCGGCAATGTCACGAACGGTTCGCATGTGTCAGACCTTTCACCGGTTTTCGGTGAAAAGCCTGATCGCAATCGGTTAACGGCGCCTTCAGCTACCGCCCGGTTCCTGGTAGACGCCCTGCTCTTTCAAGGCATCGACCACTTCGCGCGGCATGTAGGTTTCATCATGTTTGGCAAGGATTTCCGAGGCTTCGAACACACCATTGACATAACGACCGGTGCCGATCATGCCCTGATTCTCGGCAAAGAGATCGGGCAGCACGCCGCCATAGGTCACCTTTACCGTCTCGCCGCCATCGGTGACATCAAAGCTGATCACTTCCCCCTGCCCCCGCACGATGCTGCCCTCGGCAACCAGCCCGCCGAGGCGAAAGACCTCGTTCTCTTCGGGCGGCTCACTCACCACCTGCGAGGGAGAGCGAAAGAAATTGATGCCATCACGCATCGCATAGCCGATCAGCCCCGTGGATATGATCAAAGCAACGACCGCCAACAGGATGACCTGCACACGGCGTTTCTTCTTGAGCCCCTTCATGGTGTTTCCTCGCTCGTGATCCCGTCAGGGAAAACAGGGCGCCAGCATGAGCCCCTGTGTCTCCCCAAGACCTAGCATCAGATTGGCATTCTGCAAGGCCTGCCCGCTGCTACCTTTTGTCAGGTTATCCAAGGCGGCAACCACGATCGCCCGTCCCGCGATACGATCCCCGGTCACACCGATATGACAGAAATTACTGCCGCGCACATGGTGCGTGCTGGGTGTCTCGCCAAATGGCAGGACCTCGACAAAGGGTTCGCCGCCATAGGCTGCCGCCAGAACGTCATGCACCTGCCTTGCATCGCCACTCACATACCCCGTGGCCAGAATCCCACGATTCGCCGGGATCAGGTGCGGCGTGAACTGGATCTTCACATCCCGCCCGGCCAGCCTTGACAACTCCTGATCGAACTCGCCCAGATGGCGGTGAGTGCCGCCCACGGCATAGGCATTGGTGCCTTCGGACATCTCCGCATGCAGCAGGTTTTCCTTAAGGCTGCGCCCCGCCCCCGACACCGCGCATTTGAGATCGAGAATGATATCGTCGAACCCGATGACCTTTGCCGCGATCAACGGGCGAAGCATGTATTGCCCCGTTGCCGCGTTGCAGCCCGTGCCCGACACCAGCCGCGCCGCGCGAATCTCGTCGCGGTAAAACTCGGTCAGGCCATAGACCGCTTCCTTCTGCATCTCGGCAGCGACATGCGGATTGCCATACCACTTTTCATATTCGTCCGGATCGCGCAGCCGAAAATCCGCGCTCAGATCGACGATCCGCAGGGTTTTCGGCAAACCGGAAATCACCTCCTGGCTGGTCTTGTGCGGCAAGGCGCAGAAACACAGGTCGATCCCGTCAAAGTCGATCTCGTCAAGGCCGACCATGTCCGGCAGATCGAGATGGCGCAGATGCGGAAACACCCGGGCGAGGCTCTGCCCCGCCTTGGAATGCGCCCCAAGTGCGGCAATTTCAATGCCGCCATGGGTCGCGATCAGCCGGATCAACTCGGCCCCGGTATAGCCCGAGGCGCCCAGAATGGCGATTCTATGGGTCATGACAAACCCCTTTTCATGCTGTTCATGATGTTGTGACGAAAAAGCGTGGCAGGCTCAAGCCGCCTCGAACTCGAGTCGTCGTCGCAGGAACTGCGTGGCGCGGCTGCTCACGGTTTTCGGATCCCCCGTGGTCAGGAACCTTGCACCCGCGCCATGGCCCGGCATGTTCGGATGGCGCGCGATGTAATCGGCAAGGCTCTCGGCCACCAGATTGGCCTGGCTGAACACCCTGACCCCGGGGCCGAGCGCCTCCTGGAATTCCTTTTCCATAAGCGGATAATGCGTGCAGCCCAGAACCGCCGCCTGCGGGGCGGGCATCTTGCGCCTCAACGCATCGACATGGGATCTGACCAACGCCTCGGCGAGGATCATGTCACCCTCCTCGATGGCATCCACGACGCCGCCACAGGCTTGCGCCTCGACATCCACCCCGATGGCACGAAAGGCCAACTCGCGTTGAAAGGCGCGGCTTGCCACGGTGGTCGGGGTGGCGAACAGCGCCACGTTCTTCACCTCGACCTCGCGCGGCGGGGAATTGTCGCCCCATTGCCGCTCGGTCAACGCCTCGATTAGCGGCACGAAGACCCCAAGCACCCGCTTGTCGCGCGGAACCCAGCTTTCCTGCATCCGCCGCAAGGCCGCGGCGCTGGCGGTGTTGCAGGCGAGGATGACAAGATCGCACCCCTCGGCCCACAGCCGCTCGACCGCCTGGCAGGTCAGTTGATAAATGTCATCGCCGTTGCGCACACCATAGGGCGCATGGGCCGTATCGGCCATGTAGACGAATGGCACATCCGGCAGCCGCTTGGTCACCGCGTCCCAGACCGTCAGGCCACCCAGCCCGCTGTCGAATATCCCTATTGCCATCTGCCCTGCCCGGGTTAAGCGCGATAATTCTCTTCGAATTCGAACCCGCATTCGGACGAATCCAGCGGCCTCGGGGACAGGTCATAGGTTGATTTGCGCAGGAAATCCATCATTGCTTTGGCGTCCTTGGCGCGCGCATCCAAAGCGCTACGGCAAATCGGTTTGCCGATCACCACATCGACATCCGTATCCACCCGCGCGCGGAACTCCTTGATCAGAAGCCCCATGCGAAGCGTATAGTGCAGATGACTGGCCAGCTGGAAAAGACGACTGGTCGAGCCATCGAAAAAGATCGGCACGACCGTGGCATTGGACTTGGCAACCATGCGCGCGGTAAAGGCGCGCCAACCCGGGTCAAGCGGGTGCGAAAACGGTCGCGCGGCCGTGCTCACCGTGCCGCCCGGGAAAACGCCGATCGCGCCGCCCTGCCCGAGATAGCGCAGCGCCTCCTTTCGGGTTTCCAGATTGAGCTGTATCGCCTCTTTCGTCCCGTCAAAGGAAATCGGCAGGATCACCCGGTTGAGGTCTTCGGCCTTGCGAAAGACCTGGTGCGCGAGAATCCGGAAATTGCCGCGCGCCCGATTGAGGATATGCCCCATCATCAACCCGTCGAGAATGCCGTAAGGATGGTTGGCGATCAGGATCAATGGCCCGTTCGCCGGGATGTTCGCAAGGCTTCCGCCCACGACATTGAGCCGCAGATGATACCGATCGACGATCACGTCCCAGAAATCCCGCCCCGCGGCGACCTCATCCTCATAGCCCTGCGCACGCCGGATCAGACCGATCCGTCCGGTGACATTCTCCATGAGACGGATCATCGCGCGCCCCGCCCGGGTTTCGGCGGAATAGGCGTAGGAGATGTCGCGGGCAATCTGGTTCTTTTTCATCACTCGGATCGGCTTGATTGGGTCTGGTTTGCGTCTGTCGTCGCAGGTGCTGCGCGTCATTCACATCCTATGACATGCCCATGAAGGTTTCATGTCATCCACCCGCGACCGGACCCGACGTGATGTCCATACCGTCCTACTCCGCCGCCTGAACCGCCCTTTCCGGGGTGCCGGTCAGCATGGCCAGAATCTCCGCGCGCCGCTGCGCCGCCTTGTCGGCATTCGCCGCCTTTACCGGTCCGAACCCACGCACCTTGAGCGGCAGTTCGGCCAATTCCGCGATCAACTCGCGGTTGGACGCGTCCGCCCGTGGCAGCCACTCGGCCATGTCGGCCTCGTATTGCGCGATCAGCGCGCGTTCCATCTTGCGGTCCGCGCTGCGCGCGAATGGGTCGAGCGCGGTGCCGCGCAGGCGCTTCATGCCCGCCAACAGCCGGAACCACTTCACCATGCCCGGCCCGAATTCGCGCTTGACCGGCCGCCCGTCCGACCCCTCTTTCGCCATGATCGGCGGGGCCAGGTGGAAGGACATGCGGAAATCGCCGTCGAACTCGGCCTTGGCCTTCTCAAGCGTCGAGAGATGCAGCCGCGCCACCTCGTATTCGTCCTTGTAGGCGAGAACCTTGTGATACCCTTTCGCGACCGCTTCCTTGAGACGCGCATCCTCCACGCCGTCCACCAGTTTGCGATAGCGTTTGGTAAGCCGGTTGCCCTGATAGGCTTTGAGATGCTCGGCCCGATAGGCGATGCGATCCTCCAGGGTCCTGGGTTTCTCGACGACACCCGGCGTCAGAAGGGTCTGAACCTCCTCAGGGTGCAGCACCGCCCAACGCCCGATATCGAACGCCCGGAGGTTGCCCTCGACCGCCGCACCGTTGAGACGGATCGCATCCGCGATCGCCTCGTGGCTCACCGGGACAAGCCCCATCTGCCACGCGCCCCCGAACACCATCATGTTCGAGAAGATGCTGTCACCCATCGTGACCCGGGCCAGGTCCGAAGCGTCGAACAGGCGCAGCCGTTCCCGCAACCGCGCCTGCAATTGCAGCTCCAGCCGGTCGACGGGGATGTGAAACTCGGTGTCACGGGTGAAATCGCCGGTGATGATCTCGTGACTGTTGATCACCGCCCCGGTCCGCCCGGTGCTGGTCAGGCCCAGCGTCTTGGCCCCGGCGCTCACCACCAGATCGCCACCGATCAGCGCATCCGCCTCGCCGGTCGCCACCCGCACCGCGTTGATGTCTTCGGGCGTGTTGGCAATGCGCACATGGATGCTCACCGCGCCGCCCTTCTGTGCCAGACCGGCCATTTCCATCATGCCCGCGCCCAACCCGTCGATCTGCGCCGCCTGCGCGAGAACCGCGCCGATGGTCACCACGCCGGTGCCGCCGACCCCGGTGATCACGATGTTATGGGTGCCGTCGATCCTTGGCAGATCGGGCTTTGGCAGATGCGGCAGGTCAAGGTCGGTGGTCGCCTCTTTCCTGATCTTCGCCCCTTCCAGCGTCACGAAACTCGGACAGAACCCCTTGAGACACGAGAAATCCTTGTTGCAGGACGACTGGTCGATCGCGCGTTTGCGCCCCAACTCGGTCTCGACCGGCACGATCGAGACGCAGTTCGACTGCACCCCGCAATCGCCACAGCCCTCGCAGACATCCGTGTTGATGAACACCCGCTTGTCGATATCGGGGAAGGTGCCGCGCTTGCGGCGGCGGCGTTTCTCGGCGGCACAGGTCTGAATGTAAAGAATGGCCGATACACCTTTGTATTCACGGAATTTCTTTTGCACCGCATCGAAATCCGCGCGCTCGTGTTTCTCGATTCCCGCCGGGAACTCCGAGAAATCCACGTCTTCCTTCTCATCATAGACCACGGCAACATGCTCGATCCCGAACGCCTTCAATTCCCGCGCGATCTGCTGCGCCGAAAGCCCGCCTTCATGGGTCTGCCCGCCGGTCATGGCCACGGCGTCGTTGTAAAGGATCTTGTAGGTGATGTTCGCATTCGCCGCGATGGCAGCGACGATGGCCAGACGGCCCGAATGGTTATAGGTGCCGTCGCCGAGGTTCTGGAACACGTGCTCCCGGTTCGAGAACGGCGCCTCGCCGATCCAGTTGGCCCCTTCCCCGCCCATATGGGTAAAGCCGAGGGTCTCGCGATCCATCCATTGCACCATGTAGTGGCACCCGATCCCGGCATAGGCGCGGCTGCCCTCGGGCACCTTGGTCGAGGTGTTGTGCGGACAGCCCGAGCAGTAATAGGCCAGCCGCGTGGCGATCTCCTCGGCATTGTCGCCGGCCCGCGCCTGCGACAACTCGGCCAGCCCGGCCTTGATCCGCTCGGTGCCGCGCCCCTCCTCGATCAGGATCTGGCCCAGCTTTTCGGCGATCCAGATCGGATCGAGCGCGCCACGCGTCGGGAACAGCTCTTCGCGGTGCATGCCACCCGCACCGCCCTTGTACCAGCCATAGACCCGCCGGCCACGGCGGTCGTCGAAAATCGCCTCCTTGATCTGCACCTCGATCAGCTTGCGCTTTTCTTCCACCACCACGATCAGTTCGAGCCCCTCGGCCCAGTCGTGAAACCCCTTCATGTCCAGCGGAAAGGTCTGGCCGACCTTGTAGGTCGTGATCCCCAGACGCTCGGCCTCGTCGGCGTCCACGCCCAGCAGTGCAAGCGCATGTTCCAGATCAAGCCAGTTCTTGCCCGCCGCGACAAACCCGATCTTCGCCCCCGGTTTGCCGAACACGCGCCGGTCCATCTTGTTGGCGTGGCTGAACGCCTCGGCCGCGAAACGCTTGTAGTCGATCACCCGCGTCTCCTGGGCATGCGGCGTATCAACCAGACGTATGTTCAACCCGTCGTCCGGCATCGGAAAGTCCGGCGTCAGCAGTTGCACCCTGTCAGGGCGGCCATCGACCACCGCCGTCGCTTCGATCGTGTCCTTCATCGTCTTGAGACCGACCCACACCCCCGCGAACCGGCTCAGGGCATAGCCGTAGATCCCGTAATCGAGGATTTCCTGGACACCCGCCGGGCTGACCACCGGCATATAGGCATCGACCAGCGCCCATTCGCTCTGATGCAGCACGGTCGAGGATTCGCCGGTGTGGTCATCCCCCATCGCCATCAGGACCCCGCCATTGACGCTGGTTCCGGCCATGTTGGCATGGCGCATCACGTCGCCGCTGCGATCGACCCCGGGCCCCTTGCCATACCAGAGGCCGAACACCCCGTCGAACCTGCCCTCGCCGCGCAACTCGGCCTGCTGGCTGCCCCAAAGCGCGGTCGCGGCCAGATCCTCGTTCAGACCCGGTTCGAACTTGATATCATGCTGCGTGAGGATGGATTGGGCACGCGCCATCTGCATGTCGACGGCACCGAGCGGCGAGCCGCGATAGCCCGTGACATACCCCGCCGTGTTCAGACCGGCCTGCATGTCGCGCTGTTTCTGGGTCAGCATCAAGCGCACAAGCGCCTGTGTCCCGTTCAAGAGCACCTGCGACTTTTCAAGGTCGTACCGGTCCTGCAGTGTCACCTGTTGCTTGCTCATCGCGTGCCTCCCATCGGTTTCGTGTCTGGTTTCCCATCAACACAGCCCCTTTCAAGAGCATATACCAATAATAGGTCACAATTAGTGACCTACCAAACGGAAATTGTCGCGCCCCGACACGATTCTGTGAGGAAAGACCTGCCATTCTGCATCGTTTCATGGCATCAGGTATCAGCGGACAGAAAGTTGCGAACATGGATTGGGACAAACTCAGAATCTTTCACGCCGTCGCCGACGCCGGGTCGCTCACCCATGCCGGTGACACGCTCCATCTCAGTCAATCGGCGGTCTCGAGGCAGATTCGGGCGCTCGAAGAGACCCTGAACACCACGTTGTTTCACCGCCATGCGCGCGGACTGATTCTCACCGAACAGGGCGAACTTCTGTTGGATGCGACCCGCGCGATGCTCAAACGCCTCGATGCCGCCACGGCGCGCATCCGCGACAGCGAGGACGAGGTCTTCGGCGAATTGCGCGTGACCACGACCACAGGGTTCGGCACACTTTGGCTCGCGCCCCGCCTGCCCGCGCTTTACGAAAAATACCCCGAACTCAAGATCGACCTGATGCTCGAGGAACGTGTGCTCGACCTGCCGATGCGCGAGGCCGACATCGCCATCCGCATGAAGGAACCCTCGCAGGCCGATCTGATCCGCAAACGCCTCATGAGCGTGCGCATGCGGCTTTACGCGACGCCCGAATACCTTGCCCGCGCGGGGATCCCGGAAACCCTCAGGGATCTGAACAAACATCGGCTCATCTGCCAGAATGTCGGCGCTACGCAGGTGGGGGCGGGCGCGACCCTGGTTCAGGAGCTGCTCAGTCACGAGATTTCCTCCCTGCTGACGGTGAACAATTATTACGGCGTGCTTCAGGGGGTCCTGCACAATCTCGGAATCGGCGTTCTGCCGGACTACGTGATTCAGGAATTTCCAAATCTCAAACAGGTCCTGCCCGAAGTCGATTCCGGCGAAATCCCCGTTTTTCTCGCCTATCCCGAAGAGCTGCGTCAGTCCAAAAGGATCGCCGCGTTCCGTGATTTCGTGCAGGAAGAGATCATCGCCTACCGTAAACAGGTTAAAAATCAGGCGGTTGCGTAACAGGTTAAGAAGTCATGCACAGGTCGCATAACGGCCATGCTGCAACTGCGGCAATATTGCGCTTGAACGTTCAAGGTGCGCCACTTATTTCACCTCTTGACGGTGATGTTCGATGGTTATCGCATCACTTTCATACCTCCCTGTTGGACTTAGGCCGAGCTTAGTGCTCGGCCTTTTTTTTCGCTGACGTCATTCGTGTCGGCAAAACACCGCTCCGACCCATTGCCTGCACGCTAAGGGCGTGTTGCACTCAATCGAATTCACCGTGTACGGGCTGCTTGCAGCCCGGGCAGCGCCCCGTTGCCCGGCAGGCGATTTTGCCTTGTGCAAAATCTGCCGAAAGGGGCCCGCCCCGTGGGCGGGCGCTCCGCACCCACCGCGGATCGGGCGCTGCCCTTTCGTTGGGCGCCATCCGAATCCCATTCGGGGCAAAATGAAAAGGGCCACCCGAAGGCGGCCCAGTCCGAAATCCTGTCGAAACATTCAGCGTTTCGAGAACTGGAAGCTCCGGCGCGCCTTGCGCTTGCCGTATTTCTTCCGCTCGACCACGCGGCTGTCACGGGTCAGGAAGCCCGCGGCCTTGAGCGCACCGCGCAGGCCCGGATCATAAAGCTGCAGCGCCTTCGAGATGCCGTGCTTGACCGCACCGGCCTGCCCCGAAAGGCCACCGCCCTTGACGGTCGCCATCACGTCGAACTGGTCTTCCACACCGGCCACCGAGAACGGCTGGCGCAGGATCATCTGCAGCACGGGGCGGGCGAAATACTTGCCCATCTCCTTGCCGTTCACGACAACCTTGCCCGATCCGGGCTTGATCCAGACGCGAGCCACCGCATCCTTGCGCTTGCCGGTGGCATAGGAGCGGCCCAATGCGTCGCGCAGGGGCTCACGCGGGATTTCGGCTTCCACAACGGGGGCGGCGGCGTCGGCCACCTGGCCCAGTTCTTCGAGCGAGTTCACTTGATCGGTCATCTCTCTCAGCTCCGCGTGTTTTTCTTGTTCATGGATTTCACATCCAGCACAGCGGGATTCTGTGCCTCATGCGGATGCTCGGCCCCGGCATAGACGCGCAGGTTGGTCATCTGCTTGCGCGCCAGGCGGTTGCCCGGCAGCATGCGCTTGACCGCCTGCACCACCACCCGCTCGGGATGCTTGCCTTCGAGGATCTGTCCGGCGGTCCGGCTCTTGATCCCGCCCGGATACCCGGTGTGCCAGTAATGAATCTTGTCGGTGCGCTTCTTTCCGGTCATCTGCACCTTGTCGGCGTTGATGATGATGACATTGTCACCCATGTCCATATGCGCCGTGAAGCTGGGTTTGTGCTTGCCGCGCAGACGCGTGGCGACGATCGAGGCAAGACGGCCCAGAACAACGCCCTCGGCGTCGATCAGGATCCATTTCTTGTCGATATCCGCAGGAGTTGCAGAAAAGGTTTTCATGTTTGAAACCCCGTTATCGTGTTTCGGTTGATCGCTAAACCGCCTTCATCTGTCGGCGGCGGGCGTGATGGGCGGGTTATATACAGACCAGAAGTCGCGTCAAGCGGATTGACCCACGAAAAAGCCCTCTAAAACAGATACTTAGAATTAAGGTATTATTTTACCCCACTAGCTGCGCCGATTTTCCCGCCACATGATCAACACGCCCGCCCCCACGATCAGCAAGACGCCCGGAAACAGCGTGTCGACCGGTGTCTCGCCAAAGACCAGCCAGCCAAGGACAAAAGCGCTCAGGATTCCGAAATACCCGAACGGCGCCAGGATCGACGGCGCCGCGCTGCGATAGGCCAGCATCATGAACAGAACTCCGATCCCGCCCAGGATTCCCATGCCGAAGATCAGCCCGGCATCGGCCAGGCTCTGCAACGGGCTGAACTCGGTGGTGAAGGCCGCAAGGATGGTCGCCCCCACCGCCGCCGCCGCCGAGGAATAGAGATAAAGCAGCCCGTTCGACACCTCCGGCCCGAAGAACCGCACCGTCACCATCGACAGCGCATAACAAAGCGCCGCCGCCACAGGCAGCAACCCGGCCAGCGAAAACGCCTCCGACCCCGGCTTGAGGATCAGGACCACCCCCGCGAAACCAACCAGAAGCGCCGCAACCCGCCACGGCCCGACCCGTTCCCCCAGCAGAACCACCGACAACAGCACGACGAAAAGCGCGTTGGTCTGCCCCAGCGTCGCCACCGTGGCCAGTTCCAGCCGCGCCAGCGCCGAGTAGAAGAAGAGCTGCGCCAGCGCCACGGCAACCCCCCGCGCAACCGCCAGCGGCCAGTTCTCGATCCTGAGGGACGACCCGCGCAGCCGCAATTCACCGGTCCAGACCAGCAACGCCAGCGACGGCACGATCCCCAACACGTTGCGATAGGCCGAAAGCTCCGGCGCGGCATAGCGCACCGACAACACCCGCACCAACAAGCTCATCACGTCAAAGCACAGGATCGCCAGCAACAACAACCCGATCGCCTTGAGCGCTCGCCGAAACTCGGTCTGATATAACGGGTCCAGGCTCACCGCGCGCCTCCTGGCCCCATCAAACCCGATTGCCGGGGCGGGGCAAGGCAGGCCGCGCGAATACGCCCGTTGCGACGCAACGGAACCTCAGCGCGCGAAAAAATCGTCCGGCATCCCGATTCGCCCTTGATCGACTCGAACACACAGCCTAAATGCGCCTCACTTTCGGGACCGATCCCAACTTCGATGGCATCGGGGGGGCGCTAAGGGACCGACTGGATTCAATCTGCTGGAAAGAAGGGGAGCGCCATGAAAGACGCCAACCTCTTCCAACTGGGGATCGGTCTGGAAACAGGCGCCCATGAGGAAGATACCGCCCGCGGTCTCAAAGCCGCGAACGATGCCGGGCCCATTGCCCGTGACATTTTCGACAACAGCCGCGATGATCATTTCATCCGCCGCGACGGGTCCGTCTTCGCCGGAACCCATCTCATCATCGAGGTGGTGAACGGCACCGGACTCGACGACGAGGCGCGCATTCAAAAGGCGTTCCGCGATTGCGTGGACACCTGCGGCGCGACGCTTCTGCACATCCACACCCACAAGTTCTCGCCGCAAGGCGTTTCGGGTGTGGCCGTGCTCGCCGAAAGCCATATCTCGGTCCACACCTGGCCCGAAATCGGCTATGGCGCCTTCGACGTCTTCATGTGCGGCGACGCCCGGCCCTGGCTGGCGGTGGACGTCCTGAAACAGGCGTTCGAGACGGGTGATGTGCGGGTCCGCGAACTCCGGCGCGGCGAAGGCCTCGTCTCCGAGGCCGGGGTGGCGGCATGAGCGACTGGTCAACCGAAACCCTTCACGCCGATTACGCGCAATCCCTGCGCATCGACCGGCTGCTCTACGACAGCGAGACCGAACACCAGCGCCTGCGCGTCTTCGAGAACCCGACCTTCGGGCGCGTGCTCACCCTCGATGACGTGGTCCAGACCACCGAAGGCGACAACGCGATCTATCACGAGATGCTCACCCATGTGCCGATCCTCGCGCATGGCGCGGCGCGGCGCGTGCTGATCGTGGGCGGCGGCGATGGCGGCATGGCGCGCGAGGTGCTGCGGCACACAACCGTCGAACATGTCACCATGGTCGAGATCGACGCCGGCGTGGTGGAATTCTCGAAAGAGTATCTCCCCGCCCTCAGCCAGGGCGCCTTCGACGATCCCCGGCTCGATCTGGTCATCGCCGACGGGGCGGAGTTCATCAAGACCACGTCCGGCGGCTATGACGTGATCATCGTCGATTCCACCGACCCGATTGGCCCGGGCGAGGTGCTCTTTAGCGATACCTTCTACGGCCATGCCAAGCGCGCACTGGCCCCGAACGGCATCCTCGTGACGCAAAACGGCGTGCCCTTCATGCAACCGGACGAGCTCACCAACACCATGGGCGCCTTCCGCTCGCTCTTCGCGGATGCCACCTGCTACCTCGCCACCGTGCCCACCTACGCGGGCGGGCCGATGGCCTTCGGCTGGGGCACCGACGGCGACGCGCGCGCCACCCCGCCCGACGTGCTGCAAGGCCGCTTCGACGCCGCGGGGCTTACCCCCTTCTACTACACCCCCCCCGTGCACCGGGCCGCCTTCGCCCTGCCCGGCTACGTGCAGCGGCTGATCCCGTAAGGCGGGTCAAGGGGGGCCGCTGAACACAGACACGACCGAGCCCAACGAAAGGGCAGCACAGGGCCGCGGTCGGGTGCTCATTCGGGTAGCGTCAAGCAATTTATCCCGCAACACCATCCCCCGCCCAAAGCGACGCGCAACCCATCAAAAGCACCCGGCCGGGGGGCGGCCAGGTGCTGCCCGGGCGGCTCCGCCGCCGTTCCGGGCGGGGCGGGTCCATCACGGGCGACATGCCCTTGATCGTGCGAACGAGGTTGCGTCTCGAAAGTGGTGGAAATTCTCCGGCGGCGTCCTCCGAGTGGTTTGATTTGGGCCTGATCAGGCGGCGAGGTCAAGGGGCATGGGCTCGATCGGTTTGTCGAGGGTCTGCCACCCGTCTACCTTGCGCATTTTGATCTGACCGGAAGCCAGCAAGGCCCAGAGCAGCATCGGCACGGTTTCGGCGCACGGCAGCACGGTCTGAGTCTTGATCCGTCGGCGGAACTCCTCGTTCAACCGTTCGATGGCGTTGGTGGTCCGTGCCGCCTTCCATTGCGCCGGATCGAGCCGGGTGAAGGTGAACAGCCGCTCCCCGGCTTCTTCCAGGCTGTCGGCGACAGCCCGGCATTTCAGCCGCCACTTGCGAAGGAATGCCTTCCGGCGCTTTTCGACCTCGGCCGCGGTGTCGGCGTAGATCATGTCGCGATAGTCGTTGCCCAGCTCCTCATGCATGTGCTT
>JAABTV010000001.1 GCA_011389685.1 Paracoccaceae bacterium | reverse complement strand
CGGGAGTGAATCATGTTCTCGAAACCGCGTCGAGACCGGCCTTTTTCAGCAGCCTGTTAAGACATTTCGTTAACAATGTCCTCAAACACCTGTCTTGGATCATCGCCCGATGATCAGGCAGGCGGTGCCAATGGCACGGTCGCCTGTCTGGGGGCGATGGCGCGTAATTGGTTTAGTTTTTTGAATAACCTCTCCACGAAATTTCCCACCTTGCAGAGGTTGGCATCGATGGGAAAGCTCTTCACCGGGTATGGTATCAGCCTGATATTGGACAAGGCGCCGCGCGCCGCAAGGGCGTCATGCAGCGCGTCGCTTGGGGGCCGTCGCGTGCCGGGATATCTGCACGGGGCGCGCCAGTCCCGAGCCGCCGGGAAATCCTGTTCAGCCCTCGCCGGTCGTCACCCCGCACCATGACCCGCACCGTCGTGCGCAATACCACCTGGATCACCGACAACGCGAAATCCGTCAGATCGTAACCTGCCATGATTGCCTCCTGCTCTTTCGCAGAGGCGAATCACAGCAAATCCATCTTCGCAAACCGCTTTCACGGGTATGCGACTCTAGGCGTTTCGGGCCTCTCGGCCACCGCACGTGTAGCTTACTCGTCGTCCAGTTCCTCGACGGCCTTCTGCAACCCGTCTTTGGTGACCTCCTTCTCGCTCACCGTGGCCAGCTCGAAAGCGTAATCGACGACCTTGTCCTCGAAGATCGGCGCGCGCAGTTGCTGTTGCATCTGCTGGTTCTGCTGGATGAACTCGAAGAACTGGCGCTCCTGGCCCGGATACTGCCGCGCCTGGTTCATGATCGCCTGCGTCATCTCGGCATCGGTCACCTCGACCTCGGCCTTCTGGCCCAGATCGGCCAGCAACAGGCCCAGGCGCACGCGGCGCTCGGCCAGCTTGGTGTGTTCGTCGCTCACCTCGATCTCGGGATGGTCATGGCCTTCGACATCGGGATTCTCCTCGTGCCAGAGCTGATGCGCGATCTGCTTGGCCTCGGCCTCGACAAGACTCGGCGGCAGATCAAAGCTCACCGCCTCGTCCAGCGCGTCGAGCAGCGCGCGTTTCATCACCGCCCGGGCCGCACCCGAATACTCCTCTTCCAGCCGCTTGGCCACGTCAGCCTTGAGCGCGGCCAGATCCTCGGCGCCGAATTTCTGCGCCAACTCGTCGTTGATCTCGGCCTTTTTCGGCGCCTTCACCTCTTTCACGGTGCAGGAGAACACGGCCTCTTTCCCGGCCAGATGCGCGGCCTGGTATTCCTCGGGGAAATTCACCGTCACGTCCGTTTCGTCGCCAACCTTGACGCCGACCAGTTGTTCTTCGAAGCCGGGGATGAACGACCCCGACCCCAGAACCAGCGGATAATCCTCGGCCGATCCGCCCTCGAAGGGCTCACCATCGACGCGACCGACAAAGTCGAACACCACCTGATCGCCATCCTCGGCCTTGGCGCCCTCTTCACGCGGCTCGAAATCCTGCGCCGTCTCGGCCAAGTTCTCCAGCGCCTCGTTCACCTCGTCCTCGCCGGCCTTCACCACCATCTTTTCAAGCGTGATCGCCTTGAGATCGACCTCGGGGATCTCGGGCAGCGCCTCATAGGACATCTCGACCTTGACGTCGTCGCCCTCTTTCCAGTTCTCGCCATCGACCATCTCGATCTTGGGCTGAAGCGCCGGGCGGTCGCCGGTCTGCTCGAAATGCTGGCCCATCGCCTCGTCGATGCTTTCCTGCATCGCCTCGCCGAGGATCCGCTGACCGAACTGCTTTTTCAAAAGCGCCATCGGCACCTTGCCCTTGCGAAAGCCCTTCATCTCGACTTCGGGCTGGGCCTCGGCCAGTTTCTGGTTGACCTTGTCATCCAGTTCCTGCGCCGTGAGCATCAGTTGATAGGCGCGCTTGAGGCCGTCGTTCTGGGTCTCGGTGACTTGCATGTGCTTCCTCGCATAAGCTAAGCAGGCCGCCCATTCGGCGGCCCGGCAGAATTTGCGCCTTCCTAGTTTGCCCTTCGAGGGGGATCAACCCTCAAATGCCATGCGGCCGCCCCGCACATGGCTTTCCGCGTTTATCGAAATGGTGTCCGGCCGGCGCATCGCTCCGCAACCATGCACCGGGGCGCATTGACCCGTCAGGATTGATCCGGCGGGTCGGAATAGATCGCCCAGCCAAAGGATTGCTCGGTATCGGGCAGATCATCCTCGGAGACATGCTTGACGAGATAGGTTTTCGAAATGAAATTCGCGGTGATCGGCGCGGTGATGAACAGAAACAGCGTGATCAGCAATTCGTGGAACGAAAAGCTGCCCTTGACCAGCGCGAAATAAAGCATCGAGGCGATCAGAACCCCGCCCACGCCCAACGTCGTCGCCTTGGTCGGCGCATGCAGGCGCTGCATCGTGTCCCTGAGCTTGACCAGGCCGAACGACCCGACAAGCCCGAATACGCCCGCGACCACGAGAAAGAACGAAATCAGGATTTCAGTCAGCACTTCCATGTCGCCCTCATTCGATGATGTCGCCGCGCAGCACAAAGCGGCAATAGGCCACGGTCGACACGAACCCGACCATCGCGACCAGCATCGCCGCCTCGTAATAGACCGCCGTGCCTTCCTTGATCCCGTAAAGGATCAGAAGCGAGATGACATTGATCACCATCGTGTCCAGCGCGAGGATGCGGTCGGCCTGGCTCGGACCGCGCAACATGCGCCAAAGGTTGAACAACAGCCCCAGCCCGAAACAGCCCATGGCAAAGACAAGCGCGGTCTCGATCATCCGAATATCTCCTTCAGGCGGGTTTCGTATCGGTTCTTGATGTTTGCCCTGACCGCGTCGGGATCATCAGTATGCAGGCAATGGACCAGGATGCTGTGAATGTCGGCGCTGAACGTCACCGAAACGGTGCCCGGTGTCATCGTGATCGTGCCCGCCAGAACCGTGATCGCCTCGGCCGAGGTGAGTTCCAGCGGAACGGTTATCCAATGCGAATGGATGCGGTCGTTGGGTTTGAACAGGATGATCAGCGCCACCTGCACATTGGCAACGACGATATCCCACAACACCACCAGCGCATATTCCGCGGCGCGTAGCGGCGCGCGGATCCGCGGGCGGTTGGGCCAATAGGGCGAGGTCAGCATCGGCACCGCCACGCCGAGGATGGCCCCCAGCACCACGTTGCCCAGCGTCACCTTGTTCACAAGGCCAAGCCAGACAACCACCAGCACCAGGCTCAACAGGGGATGAGGAAAAAGTCGCGCAGCCACGGTTTACTCTCCCCTGCCTGTTACGAGAACGGCATCGATATAGCCCGCATGATCGAACAGTTGCCGCGCCGTCTCTTCAAAATACCCCGCGGCCGGTCCGGAGAAGGCGGCAAGCGCCCCCAGCATCGCCAGCGCGGCGAAGACCGGCACCAGTTCGGCGGTGGTGACCGGGCCGGGCGTATCACCTGCCGGCGGGTGCGCCGGCGGGGTCGTGGGCATGGCGACGACGGTGGATTTCCAGAACATCACGCTGCCCGCGCGGGCGAATCCGACGATGGTCAGAAGCGACCCCGCCAGCACGCTGGTCCATGCCCAGACGATCACCTCGCGCGCGCGCAGCGCGTCGAGCACCAGGAGCTTGCCCAGAAACCCGCTGAGCGGCGGCATCCCGGCCATGCCGATGGCCGCGCCAAAGAACAGCGCGGCGAAAAGCCCGTTCTGCGCGGTGGCGGGCAGCGCCGACAAGGCCCCGCTGCCCCGCCTGTGCAGAACCAGATCGGCCAGCAGAAACAGCGCCGCCGCGGCAAATGTCGAATGGACGAGGTAATAGAGCGCCGCAGCAAGAGCCTCGGGGGTGAAACTGGCCACCGCGATCAGCAGCACACCCATCGAGCCGACCACGGCAAAGGACACCAGCGGCAGGATCTGGCGCGCGCCCATCACCCCCAGCGCCCCGATGGCGATGGTGATGACGGCGCCGGGAAACAGCCAGTTCGCGATCAGCCCGTCGGTGGCCCCGACCCCCGGCCCGAAAACGAGGTTGTGCACCCGGATGATCGAATAGGCCCCCACCTTGGTCATGATCGCGAAAAACGCGGCCACCGGCGCCGGTGCGTTCGAATAGGTGCCCGGCAGCCAGAAATGCACCGGAAACATCGCCGCCTTGACCGCAAAGACGACCATCAACAGGATCGCCGCGACCCGAACGAGCGCCGCTTCCTCGACCGGGATCTCGCGCAGCCGCAGCGCCAGATCGGCGATGTTGAGCGTCCCGGTGCTGGCATAAAGCACCCCGAGCGCAAACAGGAACAGGGTCGAACCGGCCAGGTTGATCACCACATATTGAAGCCCCGCGCGGGTCCGCTCGCGCCCGCCGCCATGGATCATCAGCCCGTATGAGGCGATCAGCAGAATCTCGAAAAAGACGAAAAGATTGAAGATGTCGCCGGTCAGGAACGCCCCGCACACGCCCATCAGCTGAAACTGGAAGATGGCATGAAAATGCCGCCCCTGACGATCCCAGCCCGACGCGCTGGCATGCCACAGGACCATCACCGCCAGAAGCGCGGTCAGCAGCACCATCACCGCCGAAAGACGGTCGAGCACCAGAACGATCCCGAACGGTGCCGGCCAGTTGCCCAGCCGGTAAACCAGCGTCTCCCCTCCCGATGCCATGACCACGAGATGCAGCGCGATGCCCAGAAGCCCCACCGCCCCGGCCATCGAAGCCACCCGCGCCAGGATGAGGTCGTGGCGCATCACATAGCCGATCACGGGCGCAAGCAGCGCCGGAAGCAGGACCGGTGCGATGATCCAGTGCATCACGAGCCCGCCTTTTCATCTGCCGCGCCGTTCGCGGGGCTGTCGATGTTCACCCGGTCGTTGCCGGCTTCGAGATAGGCGGCCAGCGCCACCATGACCAGAACCGCCGTCATGCCGAATGAAATCACGATCGCGGTCAGGACAAGCGCCTGCGGCAGCGGGTCGGTATAGGCCGCCTCGCCATATTTGCTCAGCACCGGCGGCATGTTCACCGCCAGACGGCCCGACGCGAACAGAAAGACGTTCACGGCATAGGACAACATCGCCAGACCGAGAATGACCGGAAAGGCCCTGAGCCGCAGCACGAGATAAACACCGCAACCCGTCAGCACGCCGATCGAACTCGCCACCACCACTTCCATTCACATCTCCTTGCGATTCTCGACCTTGTCGGTCGGATCATAATCCATGGGCTCACGATTCACCGTCTCACCGGCGAAACGCGCGATCCGCGACAGGCTGTAAAGCATCAGCATGACCGCCCCGAAGACCACCAGGAACACGCCGAGATCAAAGGCCATGGCCGTGGCCAACTCGAATTCCTCGATCGGCGGGATGTGGAAATAGTCGAAGCCGCTTGTCAGGAAGGGCAGGCCACCCAGCATGGCCCCTGCCCCGGTCAGCCCGGCGATCACCACGCCAAAGCCGATCATCGCGTGATACTCGAAGCGTTGGCGCGCCTGGGTCCATGCAAAACCCGAGGCCATGTATTGCATCAGGAGCGCGATCGAGATCACCAGCCCCGCCACAAAGCCGCCGCCCGGTTCGTTATGGCCGCGCAGGAAGATGTAGATACCGACCATGAAGGCGATGGGCATCATGACCCGTGTCGCCACCACCATCATCAGTGGGTGGCGGTCGCGCGAGCGGTCATGCGAATAATCGGTCTCGCGCAGGCGACGCGCGACCGGCCCGTTCAGAAGCGTCTCCATCAGCGCGAAAATGACCAGACCGGCAATGCCCAGCACGATGATCTCGCCATAGGTGTCATAGCCACGGAAATCGACCAGGATCACGTTGACCACGTTGGTGCCGCCACCGCCCTCGTAGGAGTTGGCGAGATGATAGTCCGAGATCGTATCGACATCGCGCAACATGAACGTATAGGCCAGCGCCGCCACGGCGAGGCCCGACACCGCCGCGATCGCCCCGTCGCGCATCCGCAGCGCGGCGCCGCTTTCGGCCGGGGTCTCCTTGGGCAGGAAATGCAGCGCCAGCAACAGCAGCATGATGGTGACCGTCTCGACCGAGATCTGCGTGAGCGCGAGGTCGGGTGCCGAGAGATAGACGAACCCCGCCGACAGCATCAGCCCGACCACGCCCAGAAGGACCAGCGACAGGAAGCGGCGGCGATGGGTGAAGGTGACCGAGAGAATCGCCGCAACCAGAAGCACCCAGCCGATTGCCACGGCAGGCGGCACCGGCAGCACCGACCGCGTCGCCATGGTCAGCCCACCGCCGGCCCAGGCGGCATAGCCCACGATCAGAGTGGTGACGAAAAAGATCGCCAGATAGCGGCTGATAGCTCCGTTATGCAGGGTTTCGGTGATGCCGCGCGACAGCGCCGCCACCCGCTCGATCAGCGCATCGAAGATGGTCTTGGCCTCGGGCCGCGGCAGCACGTTCCACACCCGGTCGAGCGGGCGGTGCAGCGCCAGCAGGACAAGCCCGCCCACCACCGCGATCCCCGACATGTAAAGCGCGGGCGTGACCCCGTGCCAGATCTTGAGCGAGTAATAGGGCATCTCGCCACCGCCGATCACTGCGCCGCCCGCCACGGCAACCAGCGGGCCGACCACCGCCGCGGGCACGATCCCGATGATCACCACGCAGGCCGCCAAGAGCGCTGGCGCCGCCCACATGCCGAAAGGTGGGTCATGCGGCTTGGCCGGGTAGTCGTCGCGCACCGGCCCGAGGAAGACATGGCCGATGAAGCGGAAGGAATAAGCCACGGACAAGAGCGCGCCCAGCGTGGCCAGAACCGCCACCGCATGCGGGCTGTTGCCCCAGCTGGTATGCGCGGCCTCTTCGAGCATCATCTCTTTCGACAGGAACCCGTTGAAAAGCGGAATGCCCGCCATCGACAGCGCCGCGACCGTGCCGATCAGGAAGGTCACCGGCATCAGGTGGCGCAACCCACCCAGCCGCTTGATGTCGCGGGTATGGGTCTCGTGATCGACGATTCCCGCAGTCATGAAGAGCGCGGCCTTGAAGGTGAGGTGGTTGATGATGTGAAACACCGCCACCACCGCCGCCAGCTTGGTGCCGAACCCCAGGAGCATGGTCAGAAGGCCGAGATGGCTGACCGTTGAGAAGGCCAGCAGCGCCTTGAGATCGTCCTTGAAAAGCGCGATCAGCGCGCCCAGCACCATGGTGATGAGCCCGGTCGTCGCCACGAGGTAGAACCACGCATCGGTCCCGGCCAGCACCGGCCACATCCGCGCCATCAGGAACACCCCCGCCTTGACCATCGTGGCCGAGTGCAGATAGGCGGAAACCGGCGTCGGCGCGGCCATCGCATGCGGCAGCCAGAAATGGAACGGGAACTGTGCCGACTTGGTAAACGCGCCCAGCAGGATCAGGATCAGCGCCGGCAGATACCACTCCGACGCCCGGATCGCTTCGCCCTCGGTCAGGATATCGGTGAGGTTGTAGCTGCCGACGATCTGACCAAGGATCAGCATCCCCCCGATCATCGCAAGCCCCCCCGCCCCGGTCACCGCCAGCGCCATGCGCGCGCCTTGCCGCCCCTCGGGCAGATGTTTCCAATAGCCGATCAGCAGGAAGGACGAAAGGCTGGTCAACTCCCAGAAGATCAGCAAAAGCAGGACGTTGTCGGAGATCACGATGCCCAGCATCGCGCCCTGGAACAGCAGCAGATAGGTATAGAACTGCCCCATCGGGTCCTCGGCCGACAGGTAGAAACGCGCATAAAGCGTGATCAACAACCCGACGCCAAGGATCATCCCGGCAAACAAGAGCCCCAGTCCGTCGAGAAAGAACGCCGCCGACAGGCCCAGCTGCGGCAGCCATTCGACCTCGTAGCGGATCACGTTGCCCTGCATCACCTCGGGCGCGAGCATCGCCAGAAGGACCAGCGCGAACACCGTGGGAAGGGCGGTAAACGACGCGCAGGCCGTGCGCCCGGCCCGGATCATCAGCCCCGGGATCAGGGCGCCGACGAAAGGCAGCGCCGCGATGACCATAAGGAAACCGTGTTCGATAAACATGTCGCGCGCTCTGCCCTGTTCGCCCCGGTTCCTGTTCTGTTACCCGAAAAGAAATACCGGCGCAAACATAGCCAAGGCAATAGCGCCACGGGATTTTCCGGATGTCGCGGGAGGTGATGCCCGCGGGCTCATCACGGCGGAGCCTGCGCCGACAGCAATCGCGCCGCCAGCCGTGCGCGCTCGGTCGAACCAAGACCGATCCCGGCCAGGTAATCCGGCACCGACCCATAGCTTTGGGCGATATCCGCCAGAACCCGCCTCATCGTCTCGGGCCGCGATCTGAGCGCCCGGCCATAGGCCTCCACATCGGTTCCGCCCGCCGCCCGCGCGCGTTCGAGAAACTCGGCCACCAGCGGCGCGATATGGCGTTCGGTGCTGGCATAGTCGGCCACGATATCCTCTTCACGCACATCGGCATTGCCCAGCAACAGCGCGGCAATCACCCCAGTGCGGTCCTTGCCGGCGGTGCAGTGGAACATCACCGCGCCGGGCGGGGCCTCGGTGATGGCCTGCATCACCTCGCGCAAGGCCTCGGCGCGCGTCGACAGGGTGCGCGCATAGAAATGCGGCAAAGGGTCCAGCCCTGTCGCGCCTTCATGCACATTCGCGGGCGCCAGCGCGTCGAAAAGCGGCAGGTGCAGGTAATCGAGCGCGGCGACCGCGCCCAGCGGGTTCGGTGCATTGGCAAGCTCGTGCGGCGCGCGCAGGTCGATCACGGTGCGCAGCCCCGTGCCCAGCAAAAGGTCGAGATCATCCGGTGTCAGCCGTTGCGGGGAATCGGCACGCAAGAGCCTGCGCCGTTGGGTCAGGCCACCCGCGCGGGTGCGATACCCGCCCAGATCGCGGACGTTATAGGCCCCGCTCAGCGCAAGGTGGCGGCCGTCGTCTTCATCATCGGCGATGGGCGCGGTCACTCAGGAAAACCCCCGCAACCGCTCGGCCCCGATCCGGCCCAGCACCGCCCCCCGTGGCGCCAGCGGCACGAAGCGGATATCGAGCGCGTCGGGCAGGACCTGCCCGATGGCCAGGCCCGCCCCCTCCTCCATCACCATGTCGGCCGGTTCCAGCATGTCGACGGTGTTGTGCAGCCCGGTCGAGATCACCACCGGGATTCCGTGCCAGTGCAGCACGCGGTTGCAATGCATATGCCCGCTCAGAACCGCGATCACGTTCTGCGCGGCAAGGCGCGCGGCCAGTGCGACGCTGTCCTCGGGGGTGAGGCTCTCCCATGCCAGCCCCGCGCCCTGCGGCATCGCGGGTGGATGGTGACACAGGATCAGCTTCGGCAGATCGGGATGCGCGGCCAGCGCCGCGTCAAGATGGTCGAACTGATCCACTCCGATGGCCCCGCCGACCCGCCCCGGCACCGAACTGTCCAGCGCGATCACATGCAGCCCGGCCAGCACCCGGTGGTGAAAGGCGGGCGTCGCATCGCCTTGCGCATCGGGATCAAAGACCGCGCGAAAGCCGTCGCGGGCATCGTGATTGCCCAGTGACACCACGACCGGCATCGCCAGGGGTTCAAGAGCCGCCTTCACGCAGCCATAGCTTTCCACGTCGCCATGATTGGTCAGATCGCCCGAGATCGCCACGAAATCGGGGGCCGGGTCCATGCGCCCGATCTCGGCCACCACACGCCTCAGCATCGCCGGCGTGTCGGACAGCAGCTTGGGGTCATCGCGCCCGGGGTCGGTGACGTGAAGGTCGGTCAGGTGAACGAAACGGGTCATGGTCAATCCTCAAGTGCGGCCGCCGCCAGAAGCGTGCGGGTGTAATCCTGGGTGGGTCGGGTCAGCACATCGCCCACGGGGCCGCGTTCGAGCACCTGCCCCTCGCGCATCACCAGCACATGGTCACAGATGCTCGACACTACCGCAAGGTCATGGCTGATGAACAGGATCGCAAGGCCAAGATCGTCCTGCAAATCCATGAGAAGGTTGAGAATCTGCGCCTGCACGCTCACATCCAGCGCCGACACCGCCTCGTCGGCGACCAAGAGCCGCGGGCGGGTGATGACGGCCCTTGCAATGGCGATGCGCTGGCGCTGGCCGCCCGAGAACTCATGCGGGAAACGCCCGGCATGTTCCGCCCGCAGCCCGACCTGTTCAAGCGCCTGCGCCACCGCGCGCCCGTGATCGCCGCCCAAGCCCTGCGCGCGCAGCGGCTCGGCGATCGACCAGCCGACGCGACGGCGCTGATCGAGCGAGCCGAACGGGTCCTGAAACACCATCTGGAAACCGCGCCGCGCCCGGCGCATCGCCGCCGGCGAGAGTTGCGCGAGATCCTGCCCGTCAAAGACAACGCGGCCCGCATCGGGCGCCTCGAACCCCATCACCAGCCGCGCCAGCGTCGATTTGCCCGACCCGCTTTCGCCGACAATGCCCAGCGTCTGCCCGGTGTCGAGCGTGAACGACACCTCCCGCACCGCCGTCAGCATCGGCGCGGGCCGAAACAGCGACAGGCGCGGCAGGCGATAGCGCCGCGTCACCGCCTCGACCGCCAGAAGCCCGCTCATGCCCCTGCCCCTTTCGCCCGGGCCCGCAACAGGTGGCAGGCGGCCCAACTGCCGGGGGCGGTGGCCACGGGCTGCGGTCTTTCATCCGCACAGCGCGCGATTTCCTGCCCGCAACGCCCGGAAAAACGACAGCCGCGCGGCAATTCCTGTGGCGGTGGCACGCTGCCCGGGATGGTGGGCAGGCGTCGCTTGCCATGGGCAGCGAGCGACGGGCGCGCGGCCAGAAGCCCCACCGTGTAGGGATGCGCGGGCGCGCGCAACACTTCGGCCGTGGCGCCGGTCTCGACCACGTCACCGCCATACATCACCATCAGGCGCTCGGTCGTGCGGCTCACGGCGGCCAGATCATGACTGATGAACAGAAGCCCCATCCGCCGTTCGCGGGCCAGCCGCACCAGAAGCCGCGTGATGCGCAGCGCCACGTTGGCGTCAAGCGCGGTGGTCGGCTCGTCCGCGATCAACAGTTCCGGATCGCAGGCCAGCGCCAGCGCGATCAGCACCCGCTGGCGCTGCCCGCCCGACAACTGGTGCGGATATTGCGAGAGCCGCCGCTCTGGCCCAAGGATGCCGGTCTCTTCAAACAGCGCCAGCGCCTTGTCGCGCGCCGCGCGTGGCGAAAGGCCAAGGTGCCGGATCAGCGGTTCGGCCACGGTGTCGCCCACCCGGCGCAGCGGGTTGAGCGCGCTCATCGGTTCCTGAAAGATCATCGCCACGCGTCTTGCGCGCAAGCGCCGCCACGCGGCCTCGTCCGCGCCGCCCATCTCGGCCCCGTCGATGCGGATCGAGCCGGTGACGTGCAAACCGTCGGGCACCATCCCCATCAGCGACATCGCCAGCAGCGTCTTGCCCGACCCACTTTCGCCGACCACGCCCAGCCGTTCGCCGGCGGCCACATGCAGCCTCACATCACGCAGGATCGGTCCCGCCGCGCTGGTGATGGACAGACCCTCGACCTCGATCATGCCCGCCGCTCCCGAATGAGGCGCGGGTCGGTCATGTCGCGCAGCCCGTCGCCCAGAAGGCCGAACCCCAGAACTGCGGTGAAGATGCACAGGCCCGGCCAGATCGCCAGTTGCGGCGCCAGATACATCAGCGTCTGCGCCTCCGACAGCATCCGCCCCCAGGACGGCGCCGGCGGCTGCGCGCCCAGCCCGAGATAGGACAGCGCCGCCTCGGTCAGGATCGACACCGCGAATTCGATGGTGGCCTGCACGATCACCGGTGCGGCGATGTTGGGCAGGATATGATCGCGCGAGATGGCGAAACGCCCCATCCCGGCCGCCCGCGCCGCATAGACATATTCGCGGTGCCAGACCTGGTTGGCCGCCGCCCGAGAAACCCGCGCGAAGATCGGGATATTGATGAAGGCGATGGCCACCACCACCACGCTCAGCGACGGGCCATAAGCCGCCGCCAGCATGATCGCGAACAAGAGCGCCGGGAAGGCGAACCCGAGATCCGAGACCCGCATGATCGCCTCTTCGGTCCATCCCCCACGCGCCGCTGCCAGAAGCCCGAACGCCGTGCCCAGAACACAGCCCACGCCAACCGCCAGCAACGCCACCATCATCGAATTGCCCGCCGCCACCATCAGTTGCGACACCAGATCGCGGCCCAGTTGATCGGTGCCCAGCCAGTGCTCGGCGCTGGCCGGCGCGAATTTTCCGCCAACGTCGATCACCGCGTAAGGGTGCGGCGTCCACACCACCGACAAAAGCGCCACACCACAGACCAGCGCCACCAGCACCGCGCCGATGATCAGGTTCGGGGAAAGCCGCCGTTCCCTCATCCCCTTGCCCCGCGCAGGCGCGGGTCGATGATCACATAGGCGATATCGACAAGGAAATTCGCCGTCACCACCAGCGTGGCAAAGAGCATCACCAGCGCCTGAACCGTGATCAGGTCGCGATTGGCGATCGACTGGAACAACAGCCGCCCCAGCCCGGGCAGGTAGAACACGTTCTCGATCACGATCGTGCCGGTGACCAGCCCGGCGAATTGCAGCCCCACGATGGTCACGATCGGCACCAGCGCATTGGGCAGCACATGCCGCCAGAGCACATGGCGCGACCCGAAACCGCTGGCCCGCGCGGTGCGCACGAAATCGAGCCGCATCACCTCGAGCGCCGCCGAGCGCGTGACCCGCGCCAGAACCGCCGATTGCACCAGCGCCAGCGCCGCCGTGGGCAAGACGAGAGAGCGCAGCGCCGCGATCGGATCGCCCCATCCCGGAAAGCCCCCCGGCGGCAGCCAGCGCAGCCTGACCGCGAAAAGCAGGACCAGAAGCATCGACAGCCAGAAAGCCGGGATCGCGATGCCCATCTGGCTCAGCAGCATGATGCCCCAATCGCCCGGGCGGCCATGGCGTGCCGCCGCCGTGATGCCCAGCACCAGCGCCAGAATCACGGTCACGACCATGCCCGACAGCGCCAGCGAAAAGGTCAGGGGCAGGCGTTCGCCGATCAGGCCCGACACCGGCACGCCAAAGGAAAAGCTTGTCCCGAAATCGCCGCGCAGTGCGCCCGCGACCCAGTCGAGATAACGCAACACCACCGGTTGATCGAGGCCAAGGCGCGCACGCAGTGCCGCGCGCGCCTCTTCGGTGGAGTCGATCCCGAGGATCGTCAATGCCGGATCGCCCGGAAGCACGTTCATCACCGCGAAGACCACGACCGACACCGCCCAGAGCGTCAGGAGGAATCCGGCGAGGCGCCGGGCGATGAAATAGCTCATGCTTGCATACCGATCCGGGTTGCGTTCAGCGCGTCACTCGGCCCAGGACATGCTCGCGCGCGGCTCGTAGAGCACCGGCGAAGCGGTCCAGTAACCGCGCAGCCGCGCGTCATAGACCCCGAGACGCGGCAGTTGGAACAAAAAGCCGTGGATCGCGTTTTCGGTCAGGTAGCGCTGCCCCTGCCGCAAGAGATCGTTGCGCGTGTCGGGGTCGGTCTCGGTGCTGATCGCATTCCACAACTCGGTGAACTCGGGATCCTCGAAGCCGTAGAAATACGACTTGCCGCGCGCGAAATTGCCCATGTCGTTGGGGCTCGTGTGCGCGATGATGGTCATGTCGTAATTCTGCTTCTTGTAGATCTCGTCGAGCCAGAACCCCCATTCCACGTTTTCGACCTTGGCGTCGATCCCGGCGGCGGTGAGTTGCGCCTGGATGATCTCGCCCGAGCGGGTGGCATAGGGGAAGGGCGGCACGCGGATGGTCATCGTGCTGCTGGCGATGCCTGCTTGCTCGAACATGGCGCGGGCCTTGTCGGGGTCATGCGGATAGGCGTCCAGCAGATCGACATAGGCCGCCCCGTGCGGCGGATAGAAGCTGCCAATGGGCGTGGCACGGCCATACATCGCCCCGTCGATGATCGCGGCACGGTCGATGGCATGGCTCACGGCACGGCGCACCTCGACATTGTCGAACGGCGCCTTGGCGTTGTTCATGGCCAGGATCACCTCGCCCTCGGTGCTGCCCACGGTAACGGTGAAACGCGGATCGGCCTCGAATTGCGGCAGCATTTCGGGCGCGGGAAAGCCCGGGAACGCGTCCAACTCGCCCGAGAGCAGCGCGGCACTGGCCGCCGCCGGGTCGGAGATGAAGCGGATCACCACCCTGTCCATCTCCACGTTGTCGGCGTCGCGGAAATCGGGGTTCTTCACGAGGGTGAGCCGATCGCCCCGCGTCCAGCTGTCAAAGCGATAGGCGCCGGTGCCGATGGGTGCGGTCTTGAGCTGGTCCACGCTTTCGGGGGCGACGATCGAGGCATCGCCCCGCGCGATGTTGAACAGGAAGAACGCATCCTTGTTCCTGAGCACCATCTCGACCGTGTGCGGGTCGATCACCGTGACGCTCTCCACCGGGTTGAAAATGCCCTTGGTCGGGTTCTCGCTGTCCTCGGCCAGGGCGCGGTCGAACGAGAATTTCACATCCTCGGCGTCGAAGGTGGTGCCATCGTGAAAGGTGACATCTTGCGCCAGGTTGAAGCGATAGGTGAGGCCATCCTCGGAGATGGTCCAGCTTTCGGCCAGCGCCGGCAAAACCTCGCCCGCCTCGTTCACCACGGTCAGCGATTCCAGCACGTTATGGGTGATGATCCCGTCGATTGCGGCGGTCGCGTCGCTGGTCGGGTCGAGCGTCGTCGGCTCCTGTTGAAAACCGATCGAGACGGAGGTTTCGGCGGATGCCGCCGTTGCACCAAAGGCGACGGCAAGCGCGAATGCGCCGGCCAGCCCGGTGCCTGTGAATCTTGTGAATGACATGCTTATCCCCTTTTTGGATGCGAAGGGGCCTTGGGGGGTCGGGATGACCCCCAAGGCCGCGAGTGTCGCTGCGCCCGGGGTTAAGCCTAGCGTTTGACACGCGTGTGACGCCAGAGAAATTTACCCTGCGTCAGCTTGTTGAATCAAAGCGACCCGCATCACTCCGGGCGGACCCGCGCCGCGGTCTTGTCGGCGAATGCCCTGAGCCGTTCGCGCGCGGGTTCCTGAGTGTTGACGATCCCCGCCACCACCGATTCCGCATAGGCCGCGTCGAGCGCCGACATGTTCTGCATGTGGCTGATCGCCGAGCAGATCGCGAAATTGGTGAGCGGCAGGTTGTCGGCCGACTTCGCGGCAAGCATGCGCGCCGTGGCCATGCTGTCCTCGACCAGGTATTGCGCAAGGCCCACGTCAATGGCCTCCTGCCCTTTATAGACGCGCCCCGTCAGCATCATGTCGACCATCCGCGCCTTGCCCACGAGGTCGGCCACCCGGATCGTCGCGCCGCCCCCGGTAAAGAGCCCGCGCTGGCCCTCGGGCAGCGCGAAATAAGTGCCCTGATCGGCCACGCGGATATGCGCCGCGCTGGCCAGTTCGAGGCCACCGCCCACCACCGCGCCCTTGAGCGCCGCGATGATCGGCACACCGCCATATTCCATCTTGTTGAACGCCTCGTGCCAGCGCAGGCACAGATGCATGAAATCCTCGGGGCGGCGATCCGCGTCGTGATGTTCGATGAGGTCGAGCCCGGCACAGAAATGATCGCCCTCGGCGGCCAGCACGATCGCCCTGGCCCCCAGCCGGCCGGCCCTGGAAAACACCTCGACCATCTCTTCGACGGTGTGGGAATCGAGCGCGTTGCGCTTGCTCGGGCGGTTGAGGGTGACGGTCCAGACCCCGTTCTCCTCGGTCTCGATGCGCAGGTTCCGCACCTCCTGTTTCAGTCGCTCAACACTCATCTTCACTCCCTCTTCATGTCTCATCCCGTGATGCACGGGGGCAGCCCCCTTGCCATGAGACAAGCGGATACTGCCTCGCCCCGCCGGGGAAAAGTCGAAATTGGCTTGCCTTACAACCGGCGGCCGCTTTCGGGGTCGAAAAGATGACAATCGACCGGATCGACGCCAAAGCGCGTGGCCGCGCCGCCCTGCCCGGCCAGGTGCACCCCCTGAAGGCTGGCGGTAAAGGCGATCTCGGTGCCCGCGAGCCGCCCGTGCAAGAGCGTGTTGGCGCCCAGCGGCTCGGCGAGCAGGACATCCATCGCCAATGGCCCGTCGGCGGCGGGCACCACATGCTCGGGCCGTAGGCCCAGCTTGACCGGCCCCGGGCGCTTCCCGGTTTCGGCCACCGCCACCTCGCCCAGCATCACCCGCCCGTCACGGATAGTCGCATCGAGCACATTCATCGCCGGGCTGCCGATGAACTGCGCGGCGAAAAGCGATCGCGGCGTCTCGTAAACCTCCATCGGCGTTCCGATCTGCTCGGCCCGGCCCTCATTCATCACGATCATCCGGTCGGCCATGGTCATCGCCTCGACCTGATCATGGGTCACGTAAAGCGCCGTCACCCCGAGTTTCGACTGCAACTCCTTGATCTCAAGCCGCATCTGCACCCGCAGCTTGGCATCGAGATTGGAAAGCGGCTCGTCGAACAGGAACACCGACGGCTCGCGCACGATGGCGCGGCCCATGGCGACGCGCTGACGCTGCCCGCCCGAAAGCTGCTTGGGGCGCCGGTCGAGCAAGCCGTCGAGCTGCAGAAGATGCGCCGCCGCCTCGACCTTGGCGGCGATCTCGGCCTTGGGCAGACCTGCGATTCTCAGACCATAGCCCATGTTCTGCGCCACCGACATATGCGGATAAAGCGCGTAGTTCTGGAACACCATGGCGATGTTTCGATCCATCGGCTCCTTCTCGTTGGCCCGTTCCCCCCCGATCAGAACCTCGCCGCCGGTCACGGTTTCCAGCCCCGCGACCATACGCAGGAGTGTGGACTTGCCACAGCCCGACGGCCCGACGATGACGATGAACTCGCCATCCGCGATCTCCATGTCGATCCCGTGGATCACCTCGTCGGGGCCGAAACTCTTGCGCAGGTCTTTGAGCGTCACAGTCGCCATGTCGTCATTTCTCGCTATCTACAAGGCCACGGATGAATAGTTTCTGCATCGACACCACCACGATCACCGGTGGAATCATCGCCAGGATCGAAGTGGCCATGATGACCGGCCATTCGGCCACGTCGTCGCCCGACGGGAACATCTGCTTGATGCCCATCACAATGGTGTTCATCTCGGGATCGGTGGTGATCAGCAGCGGCCAGAGATACTGGTTCCAGCCATAGATGAACAGGATCACGAACAGCGCGGCCACGTTGGTCCGGCTCATCGGGATCACGATGTCGATGAAAAACCGCATCGGCCCGGCCCCGTCCACCCGCGCCGCCTCGGCCAGCTCGTCGGGAATGGTCAGGAAGAACTGCCGGAACAAAAAGGTCGCCGTGGCCGAGGCGATCAGCGGAAAGATCAGGCCGGAATAGCTGTTGAGCATGCCGAACCCCGCGATCACCTCATAGGTCGGCACGATCCGCACCTCGACCGGCAGCATCAGCGTGATGAAGATCATCCAGAAAAAGAACCCCCGCCCCGGAAAGCGGAAATAGACGATGGCAAAGGCCGACAGCAGCGAGATGATGATCTTGCCCACCGCGATCCCCACCGCCATGATCAGCGAATTGAGCAGCATCGTGGCCACCGGCACATTGACCCCGGAAAACAGCGCGGCGGTGTAGTTTTCAAGGAACCTGTCACCGGGCCAGATCGGCATCGGCGGGCGCACGATCTCGGGCTGCGAGACGGTCGAGGCGACAAAGGCCAGCCAGATCGGGAAAAAGATCACCAGAACGCCGAGGATCATCAGCACATGGCTCAGCCAAAGCCCCGCGCCGCGCTTCTCGACCATCCCGCCTGCTTGGGTTGCCATCAGTAATGCACCCTCTTCTCGAGAAACTTGAACTGCAACACGGTCAGCAGGCCAACCACCAGCAACAGCACCACCGACTGCGCCGCCGACGAGCCCAGGTCCTGCCCGACGAAGCCATCGGAATAGACCTTGTAGACCAAAATCGTCGTGGCCTGTTGCGGCCCGCCCGACGTGATCGTGTGGATGACGCCGAAGGTCTCGAAAAAGGAATAGACCACGTTCACCACCAGCAGGAAGAAGGTGGTCGGCGACAAGAGCGGCAGCACGATGGTGAAGAAGCGGCGCCAGAACCGCGCCCCGTCGATCGCCGCCGCCTCGATCACCGAGCGCGGTACCGCCTGCAACGCGGCGAAGAAGAACAGGAAATTATAGCTGATCCGCCCCCAGGCCGAGGCCGCCACCACGAGGCCCATCGCCTCGCTGCCGTTGAGGACGTGATTCCAGTCATAGCCCAACTGCCCCAGATACCACGACACCACGCCCACCCTTGTGTTGAACATGAACAACCACAGCACGCCCGCCACCGCCGGGGCCACCGCATAGGGCCAGATCAGCAGCGTGCGATAAACGCCCGACCCCTTGATCAACCGATCCGCCAGCACCGCAAGGAACAGCGCCGGGATCATCGAGGCCAGCGTGACGAGGATGGAAAAGATAGCCGTGGTATAGAACGACGCCCGGTAATGCCGATCGCTGAACAGGAATTCGAAATTGCCCATCCCCACGAACTGTTTCGACAATCCGAACGGGTCGGGGATGAAGAGCGATTGCCACACCGCCTGCCCCGCCGGGTAGAAAAAGAACACCGCCGAGATGAAGACCTGCGGCGCGATCAGCAAGAGCGGCAGCATCCAGCCGCGAAAGGTCACGCGTTTTTCCATGCTCCTGCCCCTGAACGAAGAAATACGTCGGGCCCTTCACTTGGGCTCGCCTGCCTTGGTGTCGTGCCTGTCAGGCGGCGGGCCTGACCGGGGTCGGTCACCCCGGACCCGAGGGCGGCGCGCGTCCCGGGGTGCGCGTGAAGCGCCCGCCCATGGGGCGGGGCGGGCGCTGCCCGGGACGCAAGCGCCCCGGGCAAAACAGGCTCCGTATAACGGGGCACGCTTAGCGGTGGGCTTGCTCGAAGCGCCGCAGAAGCTGGTTGCCTCGCTCGACCGCGCTGTCCATCGCCTCTTGCGCCGACTTGTCACCGGCCCAGACCGCCTCGAGCTCTTCGTCGATGATACCGCGGATCTGGTCGAAGGAACCAAGCCGCAGACCCTTGGAATTGGCGGTCGGCTCATTCGCCGTCATCTGCTTCACGGCCACGTCGGTGCCGGGGTTTTCCTCATAGAACCCGGCCGCGCGGGTCGCCTCGCCCGCCGCTGTGGTGATCGGCAGATAGCCGGTGTCCTGGTGCCATTGCGCCTGGACCGGGGTCGAGGACAGGAAAGCCAGGAACTCGCCGACACCCTTGTATTCCTCGGCCTCGTGGCCTTCCATCACCCAGAGCGACGCGCCGCCGATGATGGTGTTCTGCGGCGCGTTGCCGACGCCTTCCCAATAGGGCAGCGGGCGCACGTCGAAATCGAACTCGGCCTCGGACTTGATCCCGGCATAGCCGGCCGAGCTTTCGGTGAAGAGCGCACATTCGCCGCCCCGGAAATTCGCCCCGCCTTCGTTGCGGCGGCCGGTATAGACGAATTTGCCGTCCTGCGCCCATTCGCCCATTTTCGAGATGTGAGTCACCTGTGCCTCGCCGTTGAAGGCCAACTCGGTGTCGAGCCCGGCAAAGCCGTTGTCGCGGGTGGCAAAGGGCACGTCATGATAGGCCGAGAAGTTTTCGAGGTGGATCCAGCTTTGCCAGGCGGTGACCAACGGGCAGGAATGACCGGCCGCCTTCAATTCGTCCAGAACCCCCTCGACATTCTGCCATGTGCTCAGATCGGTGTCGGGGTCGATCCCCGCCCCTTCGAGCGCATCGCGGTTGACCCACAGAACCGGGGTCGAGGAGTTGAAGGGCAGCGACAGCATCTCGCCCTCGGTCGTGGTGTAATAGCCCTTGACCGCCCCGATATAGGCGTCGGGATCAAACTCGGCGCCGCTTTCGGCCATGACCTCGTAAACCGGCTTGATCGCGCCCTTGGCGCCCATCATCGTGGCGGTGCCAACCTCGAACACCATCAGGATATGGGGCTGCTCGCCGGCGCGAAACGCGGCGATCCCGGCGTTGAGCGTTTCCGAATAGTTGCCCTTGTGGCTGGCGACGACTTCATAGTCGTCCTGGCTCGCGTTGAACGCCTCGACCTGCGCCGCGACCAGCTCGCCCAGCCGGCCGGTAAAGGCGTGCCAGAACTGCACTTCGGTCTGCGCCGAGGCCACGATCGGCGTCAAGGCGGTGGTTCCGGCCGCAACGGCCCCAAGAATCAGTTGTCTCATCTCTCACTCCCTTCGCGTGTCAAACGCGCTGATTTGAAAGGTTTCCGGGCCATCTGGCCCGTCCGGCTCTCGTTGTGGCAAAAATCTTGCATCCCCAACTTCATAATTCAATAAAAGTTTCATATGTCAGATTTATAACAGATCGTTATACTTTGTGCGAAACCGGGGCGGAGGCCCAAGCCATCCATGTCGTCCACCGTGCGCCTGCGCCAGCTCGAAGCCCTTGCCGCCGTGGTCGAACATGGTTCGATGACCCGTGCCGCCCAGGCCCTCGGGGTGAGTCAGCCGGCGGTGTCGCGCCTGCTGTCGGATCTGGGCGACTCGCTCGGCTTCCAGTTGCTTGACCGGCGCGACGGGCGGCTCGTCGCGACCCAGGAAACCCGGATGCTGATGCCCGACATCCGCCGACTTCTCGACATGGTCGATCAACTGACCGAGGCCAGCCGCAACATCACCGAGAAGAAGGCCGGCCACCTGCGCATCGCCTGTCTGCCCGGCTTTGCCACCTCGCACCTGCCCGAGGTGGTGGCGGGGTTCCTCGCCGACCGGCCCGGCGTGTCGATCACGATCGAGCCGGACCGCCCCGAACGCATCCTCGAATGGATGATCGGCGAACAATACGATTTCGGCATCACCGACGGGTTCGAAGGGCATCCTGCGGTCGAGCGCGAACAGGTCGCCATTCGCAGCGTCTGCATCTTTCCCGAGGGCAGCCCGCTGGCCGCGCATGACGTCATCACCCCGCGCGACCTCGCCGGTCTGCCGCTGATCCATACCCGTCGCGACAGCAGCTTTTTCCGCGACCTGAGCGAGGCGTTCCTCTCGCAGGACGTCGAGATGCGCGGCATCGTCGAGACCCGGCAATTCACCGCCGCCTGCGAACTGGCCTGTCACGGCGTCGGCGCCTCGGTGGTGAGCGAGCTTGACGCGGTTCGCTATGTCGGGCGCGGACTCGATTTCCGGCCCTTCGCGCCCGCCCTGCCGCATCACCTCTCGCTGGTGCGCCCGGTGCTGCGCAAACCGTCGATGATCGCGCTGGAATTCATCGAACAATTCACCGCCAGCCTCGCACCCTTCGCGGTCCCCGGCCAATAACGGCCGGCGCATCCCGTTTCCGAGAATCAGCCCGGTCCGGACCTGTCGGCGCGGCGCACCCGTCTTCGGACTCCCCTGCCATCGGATGAACGCAGCGCACGCATTGTTCACGAGTCCGCGTTTTCGCCGCTGCCTTCGCAATCACATTTCCCCGGCAGCCGGGTGGCAGCCGGGCGGCAGCCAGATGTCACCCCCCCGATTCGCAGCTTACTCCAGAGGTTAACGCACGGCTTGCCGGATCGGTCCACAGCGCCTAAACAGCCGATGCAACCCCGCCGGAGGGCGCCATGCTGCGGCTCGTGAACCTGTCCCTGATCCTGTTGTTCCCTATCTCGTGGTTCGCGCCCCTGATGCGGGCGGGCCTTGACCTGCCGCTTTTCGGCCTCAACGAAATCAGCGTGATCTCCGGCCTGCAAACCCTTTGGAACACTGATGTTTTCCTGGCTCTTGCGGTGACGTTCTTTGCCCTGTTCGCCCCCTATCTCAAGACCATCGGATTGGGATTGATCCATTTCGATCTGCTGTCGCCCAAGCTTCTGCCCGCGCTGCATGTCCTGGGAAAGCTGGCGATGGCCGACATCTTCCTGATCGCGCTCTACATCACCATCGTCAAAGGCATCGGTTACGGGCGGATCGAAACCGCCTGGGGCCTCTACCTCTTCACCACCTGCATCCTCGCAACATTCGCGGTGGGCCTGCTGACGCAACAGAAAACCCGGAGTTGAACGATTGTCCCAGGCCTCGCAACAATCGCTGCAATCGGCGGTTGCGTCGCCCGAGAAATCGGATTTTTTCTAGCCTTTCCGGGGTCTTTCGGCGTAATCTTGCCTACGCATTTTATGACACAGGGTAACCGGGGGGCCGCCATGTCTGCGCCTGTCCGCTCATTTTTCAAGGTCATGCTGGCCCTTCTGCACAGATTGGCTTTCGGGTCCATCCTACTGATCGCATTCGCTCTTTTGACATCCTGTGTGCTGGCCGCCCTTGGTATCTGGCCGTGGATCACGCTCGACCTGGGACTTGACGGAAAACCGATCGGAAATGCAGGGATGTTCGTTCAGATCGGGTTGACGGGCCTGGCCTGGACGCTGGTTTTCTTCATCCCGTCAAGCCGCCGGGTCATGGCCCTGGAGAATTCCCACCGGCATTTTTCGCTGGGTGTGCAGGATGTCGCCCGCGCCTATCATCATGCCCATGCCGCCGACCGCAGCGACGTGTTCCAGCTCAGTTCCGAGTTCGAGACCATACGCGAACGCCTCGCCTATCTGCGCGATCATCCGGAACTCGAACGGCTCGAGCCCGAAATTCTCGAACTCGCGGCGAGAATGAGTTATATTTCAAGGGATCTGGCCGAAACCTACTCGGATGACAACGTCAACCGTGCGCGGGATTTCCTGCGCCAGCGTCAACAGGAAGTCGAACGCTTCAACAAGCGCTTCGAGGAGGCCCGCGCGGTCCATCAGGAGCTCAAGCACTGGCTGACCCAGGTCGAGCTTGAGGAAAGCGTCGCCGCCGCACAGCTCGAACGCCTCAGGGATGAACTCCTCGTCATTCTGCCCGAAATGGGGATCGAGACCGTCCAGCCGCGGCGCAAGGTCATCGACCTGCCACGGGTTGCCGAATAAAGTGTTTCGGGACATCCCTGATACATCATGCATCGCAATTCTCCCGATTGCGCGACGCGCGGCAGGGGATTTGCGATTCAGCTTTATCCCGAAACGCCATGAGGCGCGCACAGGGCAAGGCTGGTCTTAATCCTTCCCTGGGATACTTGCCTCGGATACGGGCCTGAAAGTTATTTTCTTTTTTGATGTTTGACGCGGCGCCCCGGCTCATGCATCACGCTTCGCATGGCGAAAAACCCGAGGTTCACCTGCACCGCCTGCGGCGCACATTCCACGAAATGGTCCGGCCGCTGCGATGCATGCGGTCAATGGAATACCATTGTCGAAGAGCGGCCACTCTCGACCGGCCCGGCGTCGAAATCGCTGGGAACGCGACGCGGCGCCACCATGACCCTGAGCGACCTTGGAACCGAGGAAGCGCCGCCGCCACGCTCGATCAGCGGGATCGCAGAACTCGACCGCGTCCTCGGCGGTGGCCTCGTGCCTGCTTCGGCGATCCTTGTGGGCGGCGATCCGGGCATAGGGAAATCGACCCTGCTCCTCCAAGCCACTGCAGCTTTTGCGCGCAAGGGCATGAAAACAATATATGTTTCCGGTGAAGAGGCCAGCGCCCAACTGCGGATGAGGGCGGCGCGGCTTGGCCTCATGGACGCCCCGGTGCAACTCGCCACCGAAACCAATCTGCGCAACATCCTGACCACATTGGAAAGCGAACGCCCCGGTCTCGTGATCATCGATTCGATTCAGACGATGTGGGCCGACAACGTCGAAAGCGCCCCCGGATCGGTCTCCCAGGTGCGCGCCGCCGCGCATGAACTCACGAACTTCGCCAAACGCATGGGCATTTCCGTCATTCTCGTCGGTCATGTGACCAAGGATGGCCAGATCGCGGGCCCCCGCGTCGTCGAGCACATGGTCGATACCGTGCTCTATTTCGAAGGCGAGAGAGGGCACCAGTTCCGAATCCTGCGTGCCGTCAAGAACCGCTTCGGCCCGGCCGACGAGATCGGCGTGTTCGAGATGACCGGCAGCGGGCTGGCCGAAGTGACGAATCCCTCGGCCCTGTTCCTGTCCGAGCGCGGCGACCCGTCTCCCGGGTCCGCCGTTTTCGCCGGAATCGAAGGAACCCGGCCAGTTCTCGTTGAATTTCAGGCGCTTGTGGCCACTTCTTCACTATCGCAACCGCGCCGCACCGTGGTCGGATGGGACAGTGGACGCCTGTCCATGATCCTCGCCGTGCTCGATGCGCGTTGTGGAATTCCTTTTGCCGGTCTCGACGTCTATCTCAATGTCGCCGGCGGTATGAAGATCTCGGAACCCGCCGCGGATCTGGCCGTCGCCGCCGCCCTCGTCTCGGCGCGCGAGGATATCAGCCTGGCGTCGGACGCGGTCTTTTTCGGCGAAATTTCCCTCTCCGGCGCCTTGCGCGCTGTCTCTCAAGGCGAAAACAGGTTGAAAGAAGCGCAAAAACTTGGTTTCACCTCAGCCATTATTCCGTCAGGCGGAAAATCCGTCACGATCGAGGGCCTTGACCTGACCCGGTTCCGCGACTTGACAGGTTTTGTGGGAAACATGTTCGGCCCTGACTGACAACGGCAACAAGAGAAAAAGGACGGGCATGGACAGCTTTACCTTCGTCGACGGCGGCGTCGCACTGGTCATCATCATATCGGCTCTCCTAGCCTATTCCCGAGGCCTCGTCCGCGAGGCACTTGCGATTGCAGGATGGATCGCGGCCGCCATCGTTGCCTTCCTGTTCGCACCACAGGTGCAACCCTTGGTCAAGGAGGTTCCGGTCGTCGGCGGCTTCCTCTCGGACAGTTGCGAATTGTCCATGATCGCGGGTTTTGCCGCGATTTTCGCACTGACACTTGTTGTTGCGTCCTTCTTCACGCCGTTGTTCTCATCTCTCGTCCAGCGTTCGGTCCTAGGTGGGCTGGATCAGGGTGCGGGCTTCCTGTTTGGTGTGCTGCGCGGCGTTCTTCTGGTCGCCATCGCGTTCTTCGTCTACGAGACCGTCGTCACCAGCCAGGACATTCAAATGATTGACGACAGTCGATCCCACCGCGTCTTCTCGCGGATGACGGGTCGGATCGAGGATGGCAACCCACAAGAGGCGCTTGGCTGGATCACTCGGCAGTATGAAGAACTCGTCGGCGCTTGCGCGGTGGAACAGTGAAGCGGAATGATGCAACCCCGGACACTTCCGTTTGTGATCCTTTCGTGACATGAACCGCCAGACCCACTAAGAGGGGAGCACGCCACGTGATGGATTCGGAGCCGCCAATCTTGTCCCGCCCCATGCCCCCTGCCCACCCTTTTGACGATGACAAGCTGAAGGAAGAGTGTGGTGTCTTCGGCGTCATCGGTGTATCTGACGCTGCCAATTTTGTCGCGCTTGGCCTTCACGCATTGCAGCATCGCGGGCAGGAAGCCGGCGGCATCGTCAGCCATGACGCCGACCAGGGGTTCAATTCAGCCAGGCGTTTCGGATATGTCCGCGACAGTTTCACCAAGCAATCCTTGATGGAGACCCTGCCCGGACCTTTGGCGATCGGCCATGTCCGCTATTCCACGACCGGCGCGAAAGTGGCGCAGATCCGTGATGTGCAACCATTTTTTGGCGAATTTTCAATGGGTGGGGCAGCGATTGCCCATAACGGCAACATCACCAATGCCGAAGCGCTGCGCCGGGAATTGATCGAACGGGGCTCGATCTTCCAAAGTTCGTCGGACAGCGAGTGCATCGTACATCTCATGGCCAGATCCTTGCAGCGCGATATCCCGGAGCGGATGCAGGATGCGCTTCGCCGGGTGGAAGGGGCGTTCTCGATTGTCGCGATGACACGGAACCAGTTGATCGGCGTGCGTGATCCTTTGGGCGTCCGCCCGCTGGTCATGGGCCGTCTTGGGGATGGCTGGGCCTTGAGTTCCGAAACATGCGCGCTTGATATCATCGGGGCCGAATTCGAACGTGAAATCGCACCCGGCGAGATGGTTGTCATCACTGATGACGGTGTTGAAAGCCACTTTCCGTTCCGCCGCCAGAAGTCACGTTTTTGTGTTTTCGAACATGTCTATTTCTCGCGCCCGGACAGCATTATCGGCGGTCGTTCAGTCTATGAAACCCGCCGCCAGATCGGGGTCGAACTTGCGCGTGAGGCTCCTGTCGAGGCGGATATCGTCTGTGCGGTGCCAGACAGCGGAACGCCCGCGGCGATCGGTTTTGCGCATGAAAGCGGTATCCCCTTTGGAATGGGCATCATTCGCAATCAGTATATGGGGCGCACCTTCATCGAACCGACCGAACAGATCCGCAACATGGGTGTGCGGCTCAAGCTGAATGTCAATCGCGCCCTTATCCGGGGCAAACGGGTCATCCTGGTCGATGACAGCGTCGTGCGCGGGACCACCAGCCGCAAGATCACGGAAATGATCCTCGATGCCGGCGCGAAAGAGGTGCATTTTCGAATCGCGAGCCCGCCGACGGCCTGGCCATGTTTCTATGGTGTCGATACCCCGCAACGCGAAAAGCTCATTGCGGCGACCATGAGCGAGGACGAAATGCGACAACATCTCAAGGTTGACAGCCTCAAGTTCGTTTCGCTCGATGGTCTTTACCGCGCGGTTGGAGAAGCGAGCGGACGCGACGCGAGTTGCCCGCAGTATTGCGATGCATGCTTCTCCGGGGAATATCCCGTGGCCCCTTTCGACATGATCGAGAAGGGTTTCCAGTTGAAGGCCGCTGAGTGATCCAATGGCGGAGTGGCGCTTTTCTGCCCACGGGAAACAAACGCGCATTCGACTCTTTCAGGCGGTTTGATTTGCGCCTATCCGATCGGTTCCGAAACCTGGGGAATGGGCGCCTGTGCCGGGATGGTGGCGGGGTTGCCTGTTGCGTCTGCCTGCCCCCTTGACCTCGCCTCGCAATCCGCCCAAACCGCACCCATGGACAAGAAAATCGCTCTCATAACCGGTGCGTCCCGCGGTCTTGGTTCGGGCCTCGCCGAGGCCTTGTGCCACACCCACCACATCGTCGCCGTGGCCCGCACGACCGGCGCGCTGGAAGAGCTGGATGATCGTATTCAGGCAAAGGGCGGAAGTGCGACCCTGGCGCCGATGGATATCTCGAAAGCCGACGCGATGGCCCAGTTGTGCCGGTCCATCTTTGACCGTTGGGGCAAGGTCGATATCTGGGCCCATTGTGCGATCCATGCGGCCCCCCTGTCGCCAGCAGACCATATCGATGCGAAAGACTGGGACAAGTCCGTCTCGATCAATGTCGTGGCAAGCGGCACGCTGATCGCCTTCGTCGCCCCCTTGCTGGGCGAGACGGGCACGGCACTTTTCTTCGACGACCCGCATGCCGGCGAGAAATTCTTTGGCGCTTATGGCGCCACCAAGGCCGCACAGATCGCCCTTGCAAAAAGTTGGGCCGCAGAAAAAGCCAGGTCGAAGACCCAAGTGCATGTTCTTGCCCCGCAACCCATGGCGACGGCCACCAGGGCCCGGTTTTTCCCCGGCGAGGATCGCACCATTCTTTCAGCGCCGCGGGATGAGGCGGTGCGGCTGTTGCAGCAGGCCGGATTGTGTGAGTCGCGTGGTGAAGAGAATTAGACACAAATCCTTACGAACTTCTTGACCGGGCGTTCACGCGTGCTGTTTTGTCTGGTTCATCGCGGTGCCGAACGGCTATAGAACTGCCCAAGAAGGGGCGATCCATGCGCATTCTCATCACAAATGACGACGGTATCAACGCACCGGGACTTGCCGTGTTGCATGAAATCGCAACCGAACTGGCCGGGCCCGATGGTGAGGTCTGGACCGTTGCGCCGGCATTCGAACAATCCGGAGTCGCCCATTGCATCAGCTATACCCATCCCATGATGATCGCCAGGATGGGCGAACGTCGCTACGCCGCCGAAGGCAGCCCCGCAGACTGCGTCATGGCCGGCCTGCATGACGTGATGGACGAGCGACCTGACCTGATCCTCTCCGGCGTGAACCGGGGCAACAATTCGGCCGAGAACGCACTTTATTCCGGCACGCTGGGCGGGGCGATGGAAGGCGCGCTTCAACACATCACGTCCTTGGCTCTGTCGCAATATCTCGGACCGCAGAATGTCCACGCCGACGACCCGTTCGAAGCCGCGCGCGCGCATGGCGCAGATGTGATCCGGCGCATTCTTGCGATCCGGCCCGAAGATTCATCCGATTACAAACTCTTCTACAATATCAACTTTCCGCCGATCAGAGCGGCGGCGGTCGCGGGCGTGCGGGCCGCAGCCCAGGGATTTCGCGAACACACGCGATTCACCGTCGAACCGCACCATTCCCCGTCGGGCCGGAAATTCCTTTGGGTTCGGGGCGGAGAACAACACAGACCGACGGCGCCGGGAACGGATGCCAATGTAAATCTCGATGGTTACATATCCGTTACCCCGATGCGCGCCGATCTGACGGCGCATGACGTGCTCGAAAAGTTCGGGGCGATCGAATGAGTGATTCGGACGAGATCGCGGAACGCAAGATGCGGTTTCTCTTCGCGCTCCGCTCGAAGGGGGTCACCGATAAACGGGTTCTTGCCGCGATGGAGAAGATCGACCGGGGCCCTTTTGTCCGTGGGCTCTTTGCCGAACGCGCCTATGAGGACACGCCGTTGCCGATCGCCTGTGGTCAGACGATTTCGCAACCCTCTGTCGTGGGGCTGATGACACAGGCGCTTGCCGTGACACCGCGCGACAAGGTGCTCGAAGTCGGCACCGGCTCGGGCTATCAGGCGGCCATTCTGAGCCAGTTGGCAAGGCGGGTCTATACCGTCGACCGGCACCGGCGCCTGGTTCGGGAGGCCGCGGCCCTGTTTGCATCTCTCGATCTCAACAATATCATTGCGATGACATCCGATGGCAGTTTTGGCCTGCCCGATCAGGCCCCGTTCGACCGGATCATCGTGACCGCGGCTGCCGAAGATCCGCCCGGGCCGCTCTTGGCCCAATTGAAAATCGGCGGTATCATGGTGTTGCCTGTGGGTCGATCCGATGCGGTGCAGAGCCTGATCAAGGTGACGCGCAGCGAAAACGGTTTCGATTATGAAGAGTTGCGACCGGTCCGTTTCGTTCCCTTGCTTGAGGGGCTCGGCAAGGATACGTGAGACTGCGAGGCGAGGCGAACCCAAGTCCCGACCGAACAAGGGGCATGATGAGGATTTTAAGATGAGCTTGTTTTCCAGGCACTTGAGACCATGTCTTCTGACCGGAGTGGCCATGTTGATAACGGCCTGCGACCAATCGCTTGATTTCGACATGCGGGGCGCATTCGGGTCAGGGTTGAACACGGCCGAGGCGGCGCGCGCCGCAACCGCCAAACGCCCGGCCGCGGATGACCGGGGAGTCATCTCCTATCCGAATTATCAGGTTGCCGTTGCCCGGCGCGGCGACATGGTGAGCGACCTCGCCGCCCGGGTGGGCACCGATGCCGGGGCGCTTGCCCGTTACAATGGCCTGCAACCCGATGATCCCTTGCGCGCCGGAGAAGTCATCGCCCTGCCGAGCAGGGTAGAGGAACCTTCGCCGGACACCGGATCGCCCACCACCGGGCCGATCCAGCCGCCCGGGGTCGATATCACGGAATTGGCCGGCGGCGCCATCGAGCGCGCCGGAGAGCAAAGGGTCGAGACCGCCAAGCTGCCGCCTGCAACGGAACCTGAAAAACCCAAGATTGCCAGAGGGTTGGAGCCCACGAGGCACAAGGTCGTGCGGGGCGAGACGGCCTATACGATCGCGCGGCTTTACGGGGTGAGCGTGCGCTCGCTTGCCGAGTGGAACGGGCTGGGCAGCGATTTCAAGATTCGCGAGGGGCAATATCTGCTCATTCCGGTGCCCGAATCACCCGCGCCGGAGCAGACCGCCCCGGCCGCCGAGACCGAGCCGCCCGGAAGCGGCACCCCGACCCCAACCCCGCCGAGCGCGACCAAACCCCTGCCCGATGAAGAAACGAAACCGGTTTCCGAGGCCCGTCCGGCAGCAACGGATGAGGCCGTGAAAACAGCCCGAACCGAGACCAGAACGCCATCGGGCGGGCAGTTCGCCTATCCGGTGCAGGGTCGAATTATCCGTGAGTATTCAAAGGGTAAGAATGACGGAATCGACTTTACCGCGGCCAAGGGCGCGGCCGTGAGTGCGGCCGAAGCGGGCACCGTGGTCTCGGTGACGAAGTCGACGGAAAACGTGCAGTTCGTGGTGATCAAGCACTCGAATTCGCTCGCCACGGTCTATGTCAATGTGGACGAGGTGGCGGTGAAGAACGGCGACAAGGTCAAGCGCGGACAAAAGATCGCCACCATGCCGGACGGCAATCCGCCATACGTCCAGTTTCAGGTGGCAAAGGGGACCAGCCAGGTCGATCCGATGCCTTATCTTCAGTAAATCCGAAGGCGGCGTCCGGCATGGTTAATACCCGCCAGTGGCCAAAAATCGGGGGGTGATTTGCGTGCACCGCCCGGCTGCCATCCGGCTGCCGGGTGATGTCGTGACCCCAGCGCGTGAAAATCGTTAACCCGGCGTCCGCCCCCGCCCGATCAGCCCAGCCGGACCCCTTTGCGACCGGCCAGGTCGGTCACGTATTGCCATGCGACCCGGCCCGACCGGGCACCGCGCGTGGCCTGCCATTCGATCGCCTCGGCGCGCAATTCGTCATCGGGAATCGAAATCCCGAAAACCGCGCAATAGCCCCGGATCATCGAAAGGTATTCATCCTGCGAGCACGGGTGAAAGCCCAGCCACAGCCCGAACCGGTCGGAGAGCGATACCTTTTCCTCGACCGCTTCGGAGGGGCTGATCGCGGTGGAGCGTTCGTTCTCGATCATGTCGCGGGGCATGAGGTGGCGACGGTTCGAGGTGGCATAGAGCACCACGTTGTCGGGCCGCCCCTCGATCCCGCCATCGAGCACGGCCTTGAGCGACTTGTAGTGCTGATCGTCATGGGAAAACGACAGATCATCGCAAAACAGCAAGAAGCGACAATCGGGGGCCGCGCGCAGCAGGTTCAACAGGCGCCCGACCGAGGGCAGGTCCTCGCGCTGAAGCTCGACCAGTTTGAGCGGCAACCCTTCGGCCACCACCGCGCCGTGCACGGCCTTGACCAGCGAGGATTTGCCCATGCCGCGCGCGCCCCACAGAAGGGCGTTGTTGGCCGGAAGGCCGCGCGCGAACTGGCGGGTGTTGTCCAGCAGCGTATCGCGCGACCGGTCGACGCCCAGCAGAAGCGACAGATCGACCCGCGAGATCTGGGCGACGGGTTCGAGCCGGTCAGGGTCGACATGCCATAGGAAGCCATCGGTCTGCGAGAAATCCGGCACCGGATGGGGCGCCGGCGCGATGCGTTCGAGGGCGGCAGCGACACGCTTGAGGGTCTTGTTGGTCATCGTGTCCGGTCTACCATCCCGTCATCGGGATCGTCGTCGTCATCGTCATCGTTCCCGTCATCATCGTCGCCTTCGTCCTCGTCCTCTTCCGCTGCAATCTCGTCGTCCATTTCGCGCATGAGCGGATCGTCGAATTCCTCTTCGGGGTCGGTTTCCGTCGTGTCATCCGGGCCCTTGTCCTCGTCCTCGTCCTCGTCGTCGTCCTCGAACCAGAGCCCCTGTGCCCTCAAATCGGCCTCGCGCTTCTTCTCGACATGGCGGACGAGGAAGATGGAGACCTCGTACAGACCATAGACCACGGTGAACAGGATCAACTGCGTGATGACATCGGGCGGCGTGACCAGCGCGGCCAGCAACAGGATGCCGACCATCGCGTATTTGCGCACATTGCCCAGACCCTCGGCGCTGACCAGCCCGGCCTTGCCCATCAGGGTGAGCAGCACGGGAAGCTGGAAACAGAGCCCGAAGGCGATGATGAACTTGAGCGTGATGTCGAGCGACTCGTTCACCTTGCCGAAGAAGGTGATCTTGAGTCCCTCGGTGCTGGACGGAACAATCGCGGCATCGGGTGGCGCATCGCCCGCCGCGACCGCCAGAAGGTTGGCGAAGATCGAAGTGACATCGGCGAAGCCCAGAAAGAAGCGCATCGCCAGCGGGGTGACGACGAATTGCGCGAAGGACGCCCCGAGCAGGAACATCACCGGCGACGCGATCAGGAACGGCAGGAAGGCCGATTTCTCTGACCGGTAGAGTCCGGGCGCCACGAAGCGCCACAACTGCGCGCCGATCACCGGAAAGGCCAGCGCGAAGCCGAACACCATCGAGATGCGAAACAGCGTGAACAGGTATTCCTGCGGCGAGGTATATTGCAGCGTCGGGTCCGGGTCGCCCATCGTGCGCAGCGTTTCCTCGATCGGGAAAAGCAGGAATTGCAGGATCGGCTCGGCCACGATGAAGGCCAGAACGATGCCCACGATAAAGGCCAGAACCGAGCGGATGAGCCGTGTGCGCAGCTCGGCCAGATGCTCGATCAGCGGGGCGGAACTGTCCTCGATATCGTCTTGGGCGTCTGATGGGCTCATGGAGGTTTACCCGCCTTGTTGGTCGGTTTTCTTGGTGGCCGTTTTTCTGGGTGCCGGCTTTTTGGCGGCCGGTTTCCTTGCGGGTTTTTTCGTGGCGGTCTCGGCGGCCTTGGGTTTGGCGGCGGCTTTGCCTGTGGTCTTGGCCGCCGTTTTCTTCGCGGCCGGTTTCCCGGCGGGCCTGGCGGCTTTGGTCTGCGTTTCGGCCGGCGCGCTGTCGGCATCATCGGTGGGCTGTGCGCCTTCTTCGGCGGCGCGGGCCGCGCGGACCTCTTCTGCCTTGCGTGCCGCGGCCTTGTTGGCGGCCGATTCCTGGATCTTGCGCTTGGCTTCCTGACGCTCTTCGGCAAGCTTGGCCGTCTCGGATTCTGGGTCCCATTTCTGGAAGTCGGCCGCTTCCTTGACCGCGTCGAGCCCCATTTTCTTGGGATCGGCCATCGAGCGCAGCGAATTGGCCGTGTCCTTCATGCCGGATTCATCCGCCGCCTCGTTCATGGCGCGGCTGAACTCGCGGGCCATGCCGCGCGCCTTGCCCACGAATTCGCCCAGCTTCCTGAACAGGACGGGCAAATCCTTGGGCCCCACGACGATCAGCGCGACAATGCCGATGAGCAGAAGCTCGGTCCAGCCAAGGTCAAGCATGGAGCGTTCAGACCTTGTCTTTTTCGTCTTCGGGTGTGACGTCCTTGGCCTCGTCGGCGGCCTGGTTTTCAAGCTCTTCGGTGCCGTCTTTCACGCCTTTCTTGAAGGCGGTGATGCCTTTGCCGACCTCGCCCATGAGCGAGCTGATCTTGCCACGGCCGAACAGCACAAGCACGACGACGGCGATGAGCAGGAGGCCCGGAAGGCCGATATTGTTGAGCATTTGACTTCTCCCTAGGCCGGGGTCATGCGGTATGCGCCGCCATGCGCCCGGTGAATTGTGACCGTTTATCTAATCTCTCGCGCGCCCGGATGAAAGACGCAATAGGCCGCATGTGGGTGTTGGCGCCGATTTTCTTGCATGACAGCGGGTGCATCGGCATCCCATAGGTGCGATTTGCCGCCTTTCGCCGACCGATCAAAGGCAGGATAAGGATGTCATGACCGAGTCGACCCGGCCCCCCGCCGCAATCCCGTTCCCCGCCCTGCCCGATCATGACTGGCCCGAGATGGCGCCGGGCTGGGTCTGGCTTTGCGGTGCGGGGCCGGGTGATCCGGGACTGTTGACGCTTCATGCGCTGAGCGCGCTGCGTCAGGCGGATGTGGTGGTTCATGATGCGCTGGTGCATGAGGCGATCCTGCGCTGGGCACCGCAGGCCGAGCGCATCTTTGCCGGCAAGCGTGGTGGGCAGCCGTCGGCGCGGCAGCGCGACATCTCGATGCAGTTGATCGATCTTGCGCGCGCCGGCAAGCGGGTGCTGCGGCTCAAGGGGGGAGACCCGTTCGTGTTCGGGCGCGGCGGAGAAGAGGCACAGACCCTGATCCAGCATGGGGTGCCGGTGCGGATCGTTCCGGGGATCAGCGCCGGTATCGGCGGGCTGGCCTATGCCGGGATTCCGGTGACGCATCGCGATGTGAACCAGGCCGTGACCTTCGTCACCGGCCATGACCCGTCGGGCGAGGCGCCGGCGCTCGACTGGGCGGCATTGGCGCGGGGCGGTCAGGTTTTGGTGATCTACATGGGCATGAAACATGCCGGGCGGATCGCACAGGCCCTTATCGCGGGCGGGCGCCCGGCGGATGAGCCGGTGGCGGTGGTGGCAGAGGCCAGCCTGCCCGGGCAAAGGGTGCTCGAGACGGCGCTGGGCCGGGTGGCACAGGACATCGAGAGCAGCGGGCTTCGCCCCCCGGCGATCCTGTGCGTGGGGCGCGCGGTCCTGATGCGGCAGGTTCTCGACTGGCAGGCCCTGGTCGCCGGTGAAGCGCCGCGCAACCTCGACCCGCTGGGACGCGGGCGGCCGGCCGAAGAGGGCTGATGCATCGGCTTCGAGGCGCAGCGTCACATCGCGGGGGCGCAATGTGACGCTTGCAGCCCCCGACGCTTCGGGGTAGCGATTTGCCATGACAGATGCCGTCCTTTCCCCCGTCGATGATCGCCGCGCCCGGCGCAACGTGATCATCCTGGTGCTTGCGCAGGCGATCCTGGGCGCGCAGATGCCGATGATCTTTACCATCGGCGGGCTGGCCGGGCAGTCGCTGGCGCCGAACCCGTGCTGGGCGACGCTGCCGATTTCGCTGATCGTGCTGGGCTCGATGCTGGCGGCCACTCCGGTTTCGGCGATCATGCAGAAATACGGGCGGCGCGCGGGGTTCTTCCTCGGGGCGAGCTTTGGCGCCATGGGCGGGGTCGTCGGGGCCTATGGGCTTTACATGGCGTCATTTCCGATCTTCCTTCTGGGATCGCTCCTGACTGGCGTCTACATGTCGGCGCATGGTTTCTATCGCTTTGCCGCCGCCGATACCGCCAGCGACGCGTTCCGGCCCAAGGCGATTTCCTATGTGATGGCGGGTGGGCTCGCCTCGGCGATCATCGGGCCGCAAATCGTGAAATTCACCGCCGACGCGATGGTGATTCCGTTCATGGGCACCTATCTGGCGGTGATCCTGACCAATGTTCTGGGTTCGGCGCTGTTTCTTTTCCTCGACATCCCCAAGCCCCCGGCACCCAAGCCGGGCAGCGCCCGGGGCCGGACACGGCGCGAGTTGATCACGACACCGATCATCGCCGTATCGGTGATCTGTGCGATGGTGTCCTATGCGTTGATGAACCTGGTGATGACCTCGACTCCCTTGGCGGTGGTGGGCTGCGGCTTCGACACCGGAACAGCGGCGGATATCGTGACCGCGCATGTGCTGGCGATGTATGTGCCGAGTTTCTTCACAGGCCACCTGATCGCGCGGTTCGGGGTCAAGACCATCGTGGCCACGGGCCTGGCAATCCTGGCGGGTGCCGGCGCGGTGGCGCTCCAGGGCGTGGCGCTGGAAAATTTCTATATTGCGCTGATCCTGCTGGGCTTGGGATGGAATTTCGGTTTCATCGGCGCAACCACCATGCTCTCGGGTGCACATACCCCCGAAGAGCGCGGCCGGATGCAGGGGATGAACGACCTGATCGTGTTCGGTGGCGTGACCGTGGCCTCGCTGGCCTCGGGCGGGCTGATGAACTGTTCGGGCGGCGATGCGTTGGCCGGATGGGCCAGCGTCAACCTTGCCATGGCGCCGTTCCTGGTGCTGGCCGGCGGGGCGCTGATCTGGTTCTGGTTCAGCCGCCGGGACGAACTGGCCTGACGCCTGCTGACCTGACGCCTACCACCGTCCGGTGAGGGCGGTTCTCATCAGCGACAGACGCGCGCGAAACGGAGCATCCAATGCGTCTTCACGCACCCGCGCGGGATTGGCACGGGCGGTCCGGAGCATCCGGGCGGCGCCCGCCATGGGCAGGAAGGCGGGGCGCAAGGGTTGCGGCAGGGGCGCGTGGCGAGCCCGGGCCAAATGGTCGAGCCCCAGCTCGGCCAGCGCGCGAATGCCCGAGTCGCTGTCATCAGGGAGCGGATGGCGCCCTGCAGCCGTGAGGTTCGGAACGGCGGTGAGCCAGTTGGCAACCCCAAGGGCCAGCCCGGCATCGCGCGCCGCCGCCTCGCCACCCTGCCCCAGCAGGCCGCTGGCCACCTGCATCAGGCGCCCCGACGTGTCGGCCAGATGCTCGGCGAGGGCCGCGTCACTGGCGAAGGGATCGGAATAGATGTCCCATTGCCGCGCCTCGATCAGCGGGATCAGCGCGCGGGCCTGATCGGCGCCAAGGCAGAGCGCCAGCGGCAGCACCACCTCGTGCCGCCGCACCACCCCACCCGCGGCGATCTCCTCAAGCGCCTCGATCCACCATTGCAGGCGGATCTCGGCAATGCCCGGCTCGGATGTGACCCAGGGTGCGCGCGACACCTCGACATTGAAGGCATAGAGCGGGAACAGCTTTTCGCGCGCGGGCACCGGCGCGGCCATGGTGGCGCGGAACCGGTGCGGATCGCCCTTTTGCACGATCGCGGCGCAGGCGGCGATATCCTCGCTCATTGCAACACGTTTCGGATTTCGGCCAGGGTTTCGGGATGATCCACGATGTCGAGATGCCCCACGCCCGGCACGACGACATAGCGGCCACGATCCGTGACCTCCGACAGGGCCGGCTCATACCCGGTCGCGTCAAACGCCGCGTCGGCGCCACCTGCGATCAACAGGAAATCGGGCAAGGCGGCCACATCGGCGTGCCAGTCCCGGCGGGGCGCGAAGCTCTGGTTGAGGCGCCAGCTATAGGCGGTGGTGGCCATGTGGCCCATCGGACCGTCAAGCACCCTGCGCGGCATCGCGAACTGGATCACCGTCAGGTGGTCGAGCGCGTGGATCCCCACCATGTTCAGCATCGAAAGCCCGATGATCCGCCGGATCAGCGGATGCGCCCAACCGCCGGAATTGGCCCGCGTCATCGGCGCATCATGTTGCAGGAACGGGGCGAGCAGAATGGCCTGGTCGATCAACTCGCCATGTGGCCCACCCGCCATCCGGACCACCAGACCGCCCCCCGAGCTGTGTCCCAGCAGCACCACGCGCCGACCCGGGGTCTGGCCGATCAGATGCGCGAGATCGTCCTCCAACTGGCCGATATAGTCCACATCACCACGGCGCACCGGATCGGCCCCGTGGCCGCGCATAGTGAGCGCCTTGACCTCGGCCAGATCGCGCAGTTGCCAGGCCAGCGCGTCGAATTGCCCGCCATGCCAGCCCGAGCCATGGAGCATGATGACCAGCGGCATCTCGTCCGGGGCTGGCCCATCCGGCAGGACATGGGTGATCGCAAGCCGAGCACCGTCGGGCATCTCCGCATGTTCACGGCGCAGGTGCGGATCATTCTCGGGCACGGTGCCCCGATCGGAATAGAGGCCCGAGAAATCGAGGGATTGGCCTGTGGGCGTCTCCCGCAGCGGGGGTTGCGACAGGATCAATCCGAAGGCGGTCCCGAAATAGATCAGGACCGAAACCCCGAGGAATATCAAGGCAATGCGGATCATCTCAAACCTTTTGCATCAACACATGTTCAAGCCGCCGCGCCGTCGCGCAGGAGTTTCCAGTTCACCGCATCCAGCAGGGCCTCGAAGCTGGCATCGACGATGTTGGCGCTGACCCCGACGGTGGACCAGCGCCGCCCCTGCCCGTCCTGGCTGTCGATGATGACGCGGGTCACGGCCTCGGTGCCGCCCTGGGTGATGCGGACCTTGAAATCCACCAGCTTCACATCGTCGATGAGCGACTGGTAACGGCCCAGATCCTTGGCCAGCGCCTTCGACAGAGCGTTGACCGGGCCTCGATCCGAGCCGCTTTCGTCAAGGCTTTCGGAGACCGAGAGTTTCTTGTCGCCATCGACCTTGACCACCACCACTGCCTCGGAGAGCGAGACCATGCGATCATACTTGTTCTTGCGCCGCTCGACCGTGACCTTGTAGCGCTTGACCTCGAAAAACTCGGGCATCCGGCCCAGTTCGCGCCGCGCGAGCAGTTCGAAACTGGCCTGTGCGCTGTCATAGGTATAGCCGATCGCCTCGCGCGCCTTGATCGCTTCGAGGATGCGGGGCAGTGCCGGATCGCCGGGCGGCACCTCGATGCCCGCTTCGGCCAGGCGGCGGCGCAGGTTCGACTGCCCGGCCTGGTTCGACATCGGGATGATGCGGGTATTGCCCACCGCCTCGGGGTCGATATGTTCGTAGGTGGTGGGATCCTTGAGGATGGCGGAGGCATGCAGCCCGGCCTTGTGGGCAAAGGCGCTGGCGCCCACGTAGGGCGCCTGTCGCGTGGGCACGCGGTTGAGAATATCGTCAAGCTGGCGGCTGGCTTGGGTGAGGGTCTTCAGCGCGTCGCGGGTGATGCCGGTTTCGAAGCTGCTGGCATAGGGTTCCTTCAGGAGCAGCGTGGGGATGAGCGTGGTGAGGTTCGCGTTGCCGCACCGCTCGCCCAGTCCGTTCAACGTGCCCTGCACCTGCCGCGCGCCGGCGTCGATGGCGGCAAGGGTGCCCGCGACGGCGGATTCGGTGTCGTTATGGGTGTGGATACCGAGCCGGTCGCCCGGCACGCCCGCCTCGATCACCGCGCGGGTGATGTCGTGGATCTCGGATGGCAGCGTGCCGCCATTGGTGTCGCACAGCACGACCCAGCGCGCGCCCGCCTCATGGGCGGCCAGAACGCATTCGAGCGCGTAAGGCGCGTTGGCCTTGTAACCGTCAAAGAAATGCTCGGCATCGAAGAGGGCTTCGCGGCCCTGCGCGACCATATGCGCGATGCTGGCGCGGATGTTTTCGAGGTTTTCCTCCTGGGTGATGCCAAGCGCGGTTTCGACGTGAAAATCATGGGTCTTGCCGACGAGGCAGACGGCAGGCGTGCCCGCGTTCATCACCTCGGCCAGAACGTCGTCGTTCTGGGCAGAGCGGCCCGCGCGCTTGGTCATGCCGAAGGCGGTGAAGGTGGCGCGGGTTTGCGGGGCTTTGTGGAAAAACTCGCTGTCGGTGGGGTTGGCGCCGGGCCAGCCGCCCTCGATGTAATCGACGCCAAGCGCATCGAGGGTCTTGGCGATGGCCTGTTTCTCGGGGGTGGAGAATTGCACGCCCTGGGTTTGTTGCCCGTCGCGCAGGGTGGTGTCGTAGATGTAGAGGCGTTCGGTCATTATGCACACTCCCAGCCGGGGCGCGTAGCGTCACGGGCAGTGCCCGACCGCGACGCCCCAAGGCAATTGGACAGACCCACTTGCGGGATGCTTGCATCCCGCTTCGCCCCCGACCCGCCCCCCAGGGCGGGGGCGAATACGCCCCCACCCTCGGGCCGGGGGCGAACCTCTGTTGTGCTGCGTGTCATTCGAGAGCCTCCAGCTTGGCGGGGTCGAAGTTGTCACCGATTTTCGCAGTTGCAGACGTCACGCCTGCTGGCGTTTTCGTAACAGTCAGCTCAATGCCCGTTGTGCCAATTCTCTCCTTGAGTTCGTCAGCTTCGCTCCAATTCTTATCGCGACGAAGCTTGAGCCATCGGTGAATCATTGGGCGAAGTTTATCCATAGTGGCTTGCGAAATACTTCCCCAAGAGAGAAAGCCAATATTGGGCTGGAAATCTTCACCCTCACCGCCTGCCCCACCAGGGAATTCCACAAAGAATGGCTTTCCCCAAATGGACTTCGATATTTTGACAAGGTCAATGCCCAATAGCTTTGCGCTTGCCGTCAGCGTCTTGCTATCACCACGCGCCCACAACCTATTGAGAAGATCAAAAACCATGGGCGTATTCAAGTCACTTGCCAATGCATCGACGATTCTCTGATCCGGCGCCCCGGACCTGGTCTCATCCGCTTGTTCGGACAGCTTTCTAAGTGCCGTTTTTGCCTCGCGGGCCTTCTTTTCAGTCCAATCCATCGGCTTACGATAATGCGTGCTGAGAAACACGAAGCGGATCACCTCGCCCGGCACCTTCCAGCCGCCGTCCCAGTTACCCTCCAACAAATCCCGCACCGTGAAGAAATTGCCCAAACTCTTGGACATCTTCTTGCCCTCGACCTGCAGCATCTCGTTATGCATCCAGTAGCGTGCGAAGTCGCCCTCGGGGTGTGCGCAGCAGCTTTGGGCGATTTCGTTCTCGTGGTGGGGGAACATCAGGTCGTTGCCGCCGCCGTGGATGTCGAAGCTTTTGCCCAGGAGTTCGAACGCCATCGCCGAGCATTCGATATGCCAGCCGGGGCGGCCGCGGCCCCAGGGCGAGTCCCAGCCCGGCAGGTCAGGCGTGGACGGTTTCCACAGGACGAAATCCATCGGGTTGCGCTTGTAGGGCGCAACCTCGACCCGGGCGCCGGCGATCATGTCATCGACCGAGCGCCCCGAGAGCCGACCGTAATGCTCGCGCCATGAATCCACGGCGAAAAGCACGTGGCCCTCGGCCTCATAGGCGTGGCCCTTCGCGATCAGATCCTCGATCATCGCCACCATCTGCGGGATGTATTGCGTCGCGCGCGGCATGTGGGTGGGCTCGAGCGCGCCCAGCTCGCCCATGTCATCGAGAAACCATTGCGTCGTCTCGGCGGTGATTTCGGAAATCGGGCGCCCCGACTCGGTCGCGCGGGCGTTGATCTTGTCATCGACGTCGGTGAAGTTGCGCACATAGGTCACATGGTCCGGCCCATAAACGTGACGCAGGAGCCGAAACAGCACGTCGAACACCACCACGGGGCGCGCATTGCCCAGATGGGCGCGGTCATAGACCGTGGGGCCACAGACATACATCCGCACATTGTCGGGGTCGATCGGATCGAACCGCTCTTTCTTGCGGGTGCGGGTGTTGTAAAGCTTGATCTCGGTCATGATGCCTTTTGCCCTCGCGTGCGGCTGCGCGGCGGGCTTAGCAATTTCATTTCGAAGAGGAAACAGAAGAACAACCCGCCCGGTGGTCGGGAGCCCCGACCGATGTCAGCCGATAATACAGCAGATGGTGATGCAGGTTGCGTTCATGGGCGCGAGCTTAGGAGATTTCCAGGCCTCTGCCAAGCGCGATTGACAATCCCCCCGCGCCTCTGCTGCATGAGCCGACTTCACGACAGGAGATTCCGGCATGGCGCTTTCACAGCGGATCACGACGTTGACGCCCGACGCATCGGGCGGGTGGGATTTGTTCTTCAGGGCGCGCGCGATGAAGGCGGCGGGCGTCGATGTGACCGAACTGACCATCGGCGAGCATGACATCCGCACCGATCCGGCGATCCTGGACGAGATGCACCGCGCGGCGCTGGCCGGGCACACCGGCTATGCCGATATTCCGGGCATTCCCGCGCTCCGCGACGAGGTGGCGGCGCGGATCGAGGCGGCGAGCGGCGTCACGACCACCCGCGACAACGTGCTGGTGACGCCGGGCGGGCAATCGGGGCTGTTCGCTTCGCATATGGCGCTGTGCGATCCGGGGCAGACGGCGCTGTTCATCGACCCCTATTACGCGACCTATCCCGGAACGATCCGGGGGGCGGGTGCGATTCCCCGCCCCGTCGCCGCGCGCCCGGAGAACGGGTTTCAGCCCGACCCGGCCGATATCGACGCCGCCGCCGCCGGGGGGGCGGCGACGCTGATGATCAACACGCCCAACAATCCCACCGGGATCGTCTATTCCCGCGAGACGCTGGACGGGATCGCCGATGTGGCCCGCAAACGCGACATCTGGGTCATCTCGGACGAGGTCTATGACACCCAGGTCTGGGACGGGACGCATCTGTCGATCCGCGCGATAGAGGGCATGGCCGAACGCACGCTGGTCGTGGGGTCGATGTCGAAAAGCCATGCCATGACCGGCAGCCGCATCGGCTGGGTCGTGGGGCCACAAGAGGCGGTGGCGCATATGATCAACCTCTCGACCCACACGACCTATGGCGTTGCGGGCTATATCCAGGACGCCGCGCTGTTCGCGCTGCGCCGCGGAACCGTCCGCGAGGAAGAGGTGGCCGCGCCGTTCAGGCGGCGGCGCGAGATCGCGCTTGACGTGCTGGCCGGGCAGAACGCGCTGCGGCTGGTGCCGCCGCAGGGGGCGATGTATCTGATGCTCGACATCCGCGCGACGGGGATGAGCGGGTCGGCTTTCGCCGATCGGCTGCTTGATGAGCGCCAAATCGCGGTGATGCCGGGCGAAAGCTTTGGCGCGGCGGCGGCGGGGCATGTCCGGGTCGCGATGACGATCGAGGATTCCGCCTTCGCCAAGGCCCTGAAAGAACTGGTCGATTTCGCGCAGGCGCAGATCTGATTGATTCGCGGGCCGGTCTTGCCGTAGTCTCGTATCCGTTGATTTGACTGAAGCGAGATTGCCATGAAACGCATTTTGATCGGCTGGCTGCTGCTGGCTCTGAGTCTGGCCGCGCCTGTGGGCGCGCAGACCTATCCCGACCCCGAAACCATCACAGTGAACGATTTCGCGGGGCTGTTGTCCCCCGAGGCCGAGGCCGAGATCGGCGCTGAACTGGACTCGCTGCGCGAGGAGACGGGGATCGAATTCACCGTCGTCACCCTGTCGCGCAAGGCGGTTTTCGCCCCGGATCAGGATCTTGAGACTTTCGCCGCCGGATTGTTCGATCAATGGGGTATTGGGGACGCGCACCGCAACGACGGCATCCTGTTGCTGGTGTTGCGCGACGACCGCGAGGTGCGGCTGGAGCTGGGGCTGGGCTATGACAACGCCTGGAACCGCGAGGCCGAAGCCGTGATCGGTCGCGCCATCCTGCCCGCGTTTCGCAAGGATCGCCATGAGGCGGGCATCCGCGCCGGTGTGCGTGAGACGATCGCCACCATCGCCCGATCGTTTCACGCGGGCCAACCCGCGCCGGAACGCAAGGGCGGTGGCGGCGCATGGATGGGGGCGCTGATCGTTCTGCCGGTTCTCCTGCTGATGTTCTGGCGCAGCATCAAGGACAGGTTCGCGTCGATGGGCAAATGCCCGCAATGCGGCGAACGCGGCCTGTCGGTCACCCGGCGCACGATCCGACCGGCCAGTCAGACGATCAACGGGTTGGGCCGCCGCACCATCAGGTGCAGCGATTGCGGCTATCACAGTGACGAGGATTACTCGATCTCGAAGGTGCGCTCATCGCGTTCCAAGTCCGGGTTCAGCGGCGGCAAATCCGGTGGCGGCGGGGCCTCGGGACGCTGGTAGCCTTTGGCATCGCGGTCCCGGGCCAAGGGGGCGCCGGGAGGGCGGCGCGAAAACGACAACATGTCGCAGCCGGGACAGACCCGACACATGCCCGGCGCCATGATGGGAACAGCCATCGAGGAGTGCACATGCAGCATCCGGCCTGCATCCTTTTGATCGTGAGCCGCACCATCGGTGCGGAACGCGGGCTTGCCGCGCGGGGACGCCCCTGAAACCGGTCTTGACGTTTGGGATCAGGAGCCCGCGCAGGGAGCATCACGCATATGACAACGAAAACCAGACGCCGCACCGGTGGGCGCAGCGCACGCCATGCGGCGCGCAGCGCGCCGCTGGGTGCCGGGCTGCGCCCGATCCGGGCCGGCCTCGAGGGCGGGCAATATCGACCGCTGAGCGATGCGCAGGTCGCGCGCATCCACGAGGCGGCACTCACGGCGCTGGAGGAAATCGGGCTGGCCGATGCGCCCGACTCCGGGATCGAAGCCATGACACGGGCCGGGGCGATCCTCGGCACTGACGGGCGGCTGCGGTTTCCCCGCGCGCTGGTCGAGGACATGCTGGCCCGGGCTGCGCGCGACATCACGCTTTGCGGTCGCGACCCGACCCATGATCTGACGCTGTCGGGGGCCAGGGTGCATTATGGCACGGCAGGCGCGGCGGTCAGCATGGTGGATGCCGAGGGGCGCATCTATCGCCACAGCACGGTGCAGGATCTGCATGATGCGGCACGAGTCGCGGACCGGCTCGACAATATCCATTTCCTGCAACGCCCGATGGTCTGTCGCGACATCGAGGACAATCGCGAGATGGACCTCAACACGCTTTATGCCTGCTGTTCGGGAACCTCCAAGCATGTGGGCCTGTCCTTTACCGATCCCGACTATCTCGGCGACGCGTTCGAGATGCTGCACATGGTCGCCGGGGGCGAAGGCGCGTGGCGGGCGCGACCCTTCGTGTCCAACTCGAACTGTTTCGTGGTGCCGCCGATGAAATTCGCCACCGATGCCTGCCGGGTGATGGAGCGGGTGATCGCGGGCGGCATGCCGGTGCTGCTGTTGTCGGCGGGCATGGCCGGGGCAACCGCGCCATCGACGGTGGCGGGCGCGATCGTGCAGGCGGTCGCGGAATGCCTGGCCGGTGTCGTCTATGTCAACGCCATTGCGCCGGGCTATCCGGCCATTTTCGGCACCTGGCCCTTCGGTCTCGATCTGCGCACCGGGGCGATGACAGGGGGCTCGGGCGAACAGGCGCTGTTGACGGCGGGCTGCGCGCAGATGCACCGGTTCTACGGATTGCCCGGAGGGGCGGCGGCGGGGATCAGCGATGCCAAGCTGCCCGACATGCAGGCCGGGTGGGAGCAGATGTGCTCGAATGTCATGGCGGGGCTGGCGGGGCTCAACATGGTCTATGAGGCGGCGGGGATGCATGCCTCGCTTCTGGGGTTCTGCCATGAATCCCTGATCCTTGGCGATGACATCATCGGCCAGGCGCTGCGCTGTGTGCGCGGGATCGAGGTGGACGAGGACACGCTCGCGCTTGACCAGATGCGCGAGGTCTGCCTGGGCGGAACGGGTCATTATCTCGGCACCGGTGCGACGCTTGCACGGATGCAGGCCGACCACGTCTATCCCGCGATGGGCAACCGGATGTCACCAAGGGAATGGGAGGAAACCGGCAAGCCCGATCTCGTCGCGAGGGCCCGGGTCCGCAAGGAGGCGATCCTGTCCGAACCATCGGCCGCGCGGTTCGACCCACAGCTTGACCGGGCGATCCGCAATCGCTTCGTGATTCATTTGCCGCGCTGAAAGGCCCGGCCCCGGTTCGCTTCAGAGTTCGATCTCGTCGCCTGGCTGGCGCTCGTCGAGTTTCCGTTCGAGCGGGGTCTTGCGGCGGATGATGATGTCGCCGTTGGGCAGCATCTCGGGCGGGTGATAGGCGGTGAAATCATCGACCTTGTCCAGAAGCTCTCCCAAAGCGGGGCCCATTTCCTCGACGAATCGGCGCAGACCGGGCTCGACCTCTTCGGAAAACTCGCGCAGATCGTCGAGCGCGGGTTCCATTTCACGCATGATCCCTTCGAGAAACAGGCGCACGCCTTCCTCCATCAGGGAAAAGCCCCGCTCACTCTCTTGCTCCTGCGCGGCCACGGGGGCGGCAAGGCATAGCGACAGGACAATGGCCGGAACATGTTTCATAACGTCAATATAGCCCGGATCGATGGAGAATTTAAGACGGCAACTCGATATCGAGCGTGACCGGGAAATGGTCGGAGGCGGAAATCAGCGCATTACGCAGTTCCGGCAAGCGATAGCAATCGGCATCGTCGAACGGATGCCAGATGCGCCAGCGCGGATCGAACGCGCGCAGATCGGCGGAAATCATGATGTAATCGAGCAGCGCCTCGAGAAAACGGTGCTGATCGGCGAGGTGGAATCGCGCGGTGCTGGGCCGTGGCCCGACGCGGCGTTTCAGGACCTGTCGTGCATGGGGATCGTGGAGCGGCACACCATCATTCTCGCCCATCACGATCTCGACCGAGGAGCGCTCGAACAGATCCTCGTATTCGTCGAGCCCCGGACCATCGTTGAGATCGCCCAGAACGATGAGCGGCGTGCCCACGTCGAGATGGTCCTCGATCCGGCGACGCAGCCAGATCGCCTGGGCCAGTTGCTTGCGCCGGTTCTGGATCGCCAGCCGCATGATCGCATCCTTGCCCCGCGCCCCATGCGGCGCCTTGGACTTGAGATGCGCGCCGATCATGCGGAATTCGAACCCGCCCGCGGTCCGCATGGCCAGTTCGAGCGGCGGCTTCGAGAACCGCACGAGATCCTCGGTCGCGTCAAAATCGAGGTCGATGCGAAAGACACTGTCGAAACGCGGCGCGCCATGCGCGCCCTTCTTGCCGGTCTCGTCCCCGATCGGATCATGCCGCGCCGCAAGCCGGTCGGGATCGTGCAGCAGGGCGATCTCCTGCTGGGTATCATTGTCAAAGCCCATCACGGCCCGGCGCGCGCGCAGGTCGAACACCCGCGCAAAACTCTCCAGCGCCGAAACCGTGTCGCGCCGCGTGTTCTGGTCCGGTGCCTCGATCACCATGACGGCATCGGCGTCAAGCGCGGTGAAGACCATGCCCAAGGCCTCGATCTGGGCGGCGCGCGTCGTCTCGTGGCGTCCCGAGGGGCCGTCATCCATCAACAACTCCCCCGTGTCGTCAAAGAGATTGTTGAACCATTCGACGTTATAGGTCGCGATGCGCATCGGCCCTTGCCCTTTCGCGCTGGATCTCCTCCCAGGCGGCATTGATCGCGACCATGCGCTTCTCGGCCAGTTTCAACGCCTCTTCGGGCAGTCCTCGGGCCAAGAGGCGATCGGGATGGGTGTCGCGCACCTGCTCGCGCCACGCGGCACGGATCTCGGGCAGCGCAGCCGCATGATCGACGCCCAGAACCGCGTAGGGATCGGGCTGCGCATCCGGAACGAACCGCGCGCGCAGCCTGCGGAAGCTGGCCTCGGGCAGGCCGAGTATCTCGGCCACCCGGGCCAGGAACGCATCCTCGTCGGGGTGATACTCGCCATCGGCCACGGCGATGTGAAACAGCCCCTCCATCAGGTCGCACAGCGAGTCCGAGCCGTCGCCGAACATCGCCTTGATCTTGCCCGCGTATTCCTCGTAACCCGCGACATCCTGCCGGGCCAGGTTGAAGACCCGCGCCGCGCCTGCCTCGTCCTCTCTTGCGATCTGGAACACCTCGCGGAACGCCTTGACCTCGTCGCGCGTCACCTGCCCGTCGGCCTTGGCCATCTTGGCCCCTAGCGCGATCACGGCAATGGTGAAGGCCACCGAGCGTTCGGGCGGGCTGCGCAGATGCTCGAACACCGCCGAGAGCGATTCGCCCTGGGCGAGCGCGGAAACGGCGGCTGTGATGCGGGACCAGATCGACATGGGCAAGAGCCTAACCCGTCGCGGCGCGGCTGTCAGTGCGCGATGGGCGCGCAGGTCAGAGAATCTTCTGCATCAGCACAAGATCGAGCCATTCGCCCCATTTGCGCCCCACCTCGCGCAGCGTGCCGCAGGTCTGGAAACCCAGCCGGGCATGGAAGGCGACCGAGCCGGGGTTGGCCCCGCTGATCCCGGCCATCAGCACATGCACGCCATCCCCGCGCGCCACCTCTTCGAGGGCCGACATGAGGGCGCGGCCCAGACCGCGGCCCCGCCCTTCGGGCACCAGCTGGATGGTCAACTCGAGGGTATGGGCATAGCCGGGCCCGTTGCGGAACGGGCCATAAGTGGCAAACCCCGTGATCACCCCGCCCTCCTGCGCGACGACGACTCCCGGCGCCCGGTCGGCCATCATCGCGCAAAGCCCCTCCCGGGTCTTTTCCTCGGTGGTGAAGGTGACGGTCGTGTCGCGGATGATGTGGTTCCAGATCGCGGCGATCGACGCCGCGTCACCCGGTTCGGCAGGACGGATCATTCCAGCACACGGTGCCCCGATGGTGTCGAGAACTCGGCCCGCAGGCCCTTGTCGCCCTGCTCGATCACGATCCGCGAATCGGCCAGCACATGACGCAAGGTGGAACGCAGCGCATCGGCTACCGGCGAGGTCACGATCAGTCGGTCGAGCCGGAGACCGGTGGAGGCCAGCCGGGTCGACGGGTGCGGCGTGTCCCCCCACGCGATCACCGCGGGAAAACTGCCTTCGAGAGGCAGATGCCCGTTCTCACCGGCCGCCATCTGCCAATGCAGCTCATCGCGCCGCTGGTCCGTTACCGGGCCCATCCCGACGGGCGCCAGCGCCAGCGCCTCGTCGATATCGCGGGTCTGGCAGATCCAGTTGGTCAGGCGCGGCGGGCCGGTGAAATCGTCGAGATCGAACCAGCGCCGCCGCCCGGGATCGGGCGCATCGGGATCGATGGCGATGGCTTCGAGATAGATCCCGTCCTCCAGCCCCAGAAGCATGTTGTGCGTGCCGAAATTGGCGTGCTTGCCGCCGGGCTGCATGGTCACACCCAGCGCCGCCTCGATATGGTCGCGCCCTGCGTCCAGATCGGTGGCCGCCACCGCAAGATGGTCGAGTTTCAGCATGGCTTGCCCCTCATGTCGCCCATTTCACCAAGGCCCAGAGCGTGGCCAGGACCGTGGGGTAGAATCCTGCGCCGAATCCGACGGATTTGACAAGCGGTGAAAGGTGATAGCCCAACCAGTAGACCAGCCGGGCAAGGGCAAGGCCCACCCCCATCCAGATCACCACCAACCCGCCCAGCGTCAGCGCCACGAATGGCCACAGCGCAAGAGCGACGACAAGCTGCTCGACCGTGTTTGACAGGGCACGCTGATCGATCTCGCCGCGCGATCCGGGGCGCAGCGCGCCACCGGCGATGACCCCGGGATCGAACCGCCGCCGCAGCGCGACCACACCCACCATGGCCAGCACCACCAGCCCAACGGGCAGGAAAGCGGTGATCAGCGCCGTGTTGAGCGGCATGAAAGGCTGTGACCTCGACAGCGGCAGCCAAAGCAACAGGATGGCGAGGATCAGCCCGATCCCCTGCCCCAGAACGATCTTCACGCGCGGTGACATGTCCCCTCCTTCATCTTGCGGGAAATACTCTCGGGGGGAAGGTGCGGATTGCAAGGGCAATCTGCACCTTTGGGGGGCAGACAGCCCCCCGGGGACACCACGCCCGGATCAGTTCCGCGCGGCGCGGATCAGTTCGAGGATCTCGTTCGCGGCATGGGGGATGTTGGTGCCCGGTCCGAAGATCGCCTTGACCCCGGCCTTCTTCAGGAACGCGTAATCCTGTTGCGGGATCACCCCGCCACAGATCACGATGATGTCCCCGGCGTCCTTTTTCCTGAGTTCCTCGATCAGTTGCGGCGCCAGCGTCTTGTGCCCCGCCGCCTGGGAGCTGATGCCGACCACGTGCACGTCATTGTCGACGGCGTCCTGCGCGGCCTCTTCGGGGGTCTGAAACAGCGGCCCCACATCCACGTCAAAGCCGATATCGGCAAAGGCGGTGGCGATCACCTTGGCGCCGCGATCATGGCCGTCCTGGCCCATCTTGACCACCAGAAGACGCGGGCGGCGGCCCTCTTCCTCGGCGAAATCCTCGATGTTCTTCTGGATGGCGGCAAAGCCCGCGTCGCCCTCGTAGGCGGCGCCATAGACCCCGGCGAGCGTCTTGACCTCGGCGCGGTGGCGGCCGAATTCCTTTTCCATTGCCATGCTGATTTCCCCCACTGAGGCCCGTGCGCGGGCCGCTTCGACCGCCGCTTCGAGCAGGTTGCCGCCCTCTTTGGCGCGGCGGGTCACTTCATCGAGCGCGGCCACGCAGGCCGCATCGTCGCGTGTTGCGCGGATCTTCTCCAGCCGCGCGATCTGGCTCTCGCGGACCTTGACGTTATCAACGTCGAGAATATCGATCGGGTCTTCCTTGTCCTTGCGATACTTGTTGACCCCGACGATCACCTCCTGGCCGCGGTCGATCATCGCCTGCCGCGTCGCCGCGGTTTCCTCGATCCTGAGCTTGGGCATGCCGGAGGCCACGGCCTTGGTCATGCCGCCCATCTCCTCGACCTCCTCCATCAGTTCCCAGGCCTTCTCGGCCAGGTCATGAGTCAGCTTCTCGACATAGTAGGACCCCGCCAGCGGATCGACCACGTTGGTGATGCCGGTTTCCTCCTGCAGGATGAGCTGCGTGTTGCGCGCGATGCGGGCCGAGAAATCGGTGGGCAGCGCGATCGCCTCGTCAAGCGCGTTGGTGTGCAGGCTTTGCGTGCCCCCTAGCACCGCGCTCATCGCTTCATAGGCGGTGCGGACCACGTTGTTATAAGGGTCCTGTTCCTGCAAACTCACGCCGGATGTCTGGCAATGAGTGCGCAGCATCTTGGACTTCTCGGATGTCGCGCCGAATTCGGTCATGATCCGGTGCCACAGGAACCGCGCCGCGCGCAGCTTGGCCGCCTCCATGAAGAAATTCATGCCGATGGCAAAGAAGAACGACAGGCGCGGTGCGAAACTGTCCACATCCATGCCGGCCTTGATCGCGGCCTTCACGTATTCGCGCCCGTCGGCCAGCGTATAGGCCAGCTCCTGCACCAGGTTCGCGCCCGCCTCCTGCATGTGATAGCCGGAGATCGAGATCGAGTTGAATCTCGGCATCTCGTTCGAGGTGTATTCGATGATGTCCGAGATGATCCGCATCGACGGCTCGGGCGGATAGATATAGGTGTTGCGGACCATGAATTCCTTGAGAATGTCGTTCTGGATGGTCCCCGAGAGCGCCGACCGGTCATGGCCCTGCTCTTCGCCGACCACGATGAAGCTGGCCAGGATCGGAATCACCGCGCCGTTCATCGTCATCGACACCGACACCTGATCGAGCGGAATGCCGTCGAACAGGATCTTCATGTCCTCGACCGAATCGATCGCCACACCCGCCTTGCCCACATCGCCCACCACACGCGGATGATCGCTGTCATAGCCGCGATGGGTGGCGAGGTCGAAGGCGACCGAAACGCCCTGCTGCCCGGCGGCGAGGTTGCGCCGGTAAAAGGCGTTCGAATCCTCGGCCGTGGAGAACCCCGCATATTGCCGGATCGTCCAGGGCCGTCCGGCATACATCGTCGCCTTGGGGCCGCGGGTAAAGGGCTCGAACCCCGGCAGGCTGCCCATATGGGGCAGCGCCTCGGTATCCTCCTCGGTATAAAGCGGCTTGACCGCGATCCCTTCGAGCGTGTGCCAGGTCAGATCGTCGAGCGGGCGGCCACGAAGCTCTTTCTCAGCCAGTTTGCGCCACGCATCCATCTTGTCCGTCATCGTCTTGTCCTCTTGTCATCGCCCCGTCCGGCAGGTTCGTCCCGCCTGGTTGTGGGGTGGCTTCCTTGATCAGCCGCACCGTTCCGCCCGCGCCCGAGGCCAGATGGAACAGGTCGTCGGCATGGATTTCACGCAACGCCGCGGCCTGCGCATCGTCGAACGGGGTCCAGCGACCGTCGCCAGGCGGCAGCAGGTTCGTGTCTTCGCCCCGCAGCGCCAGAATCTCGCGCAGCGCTGACAGACCCGGAGCGCGGTTGAGCCAGAGCCCCGCATTGCCTTGCGGAACGCTTACCGTCCCGTCCAGCATGTGCCAGAGCCGCCGGTCGGGGCGGCCGGCCATCTCTTCGTGAACATGCACCTGGATCGCGACGCCGGGAAAGGCGGTGGCCACCTCCTCGGCCAGGGTGCGCCAGCTGCGCCCCTGGGTCACGAACCGGTCAAGATCGTCCGCCGACGGCACCGCCCGCCCGCGCGCGACCCCATAGGCCAGCGACGATTCCCACAATGAATCGAGCCGCCGCACCGCCAGCACGATCCGCGTCACCCGCCCGTCGAAGGCGGCGGCAAAACGCGAAAGCCGGGCGCCGGCGTCGCGGTAGAATCGGCGTTGGCGCAGGTTCTGGCGCACCGACCCGAGGATGTTCTCATCGCTGATGATGACATGGTGCAGACCCTTGCGGGCCGCGGAGTCGAGTCGCAGGGCGATACGGCCCCGGGCGCGATCGAACCCGGCCCCGGGATCGGCCCCGGCGACAGGGATCACCCCGCTCAGCAAACCGCCATGACGTGTTTGCATCGGCCCCCAGACGCCCAGCCCCTGGGCGCGCAGCCGTTCGGTATTCGCGCGCAGATAGTGTTGCAGCGTGGTCGAGGCCGTGCGATGTGCCCCGATATGCAAGATGACATCCATGAATCCGACCGCCTTGTGAAGCGCCGCCACGAGTGGCGACATGGTGAGAACGCCAATCATCCTGCGCCCCCTTTCGTCACAAAGCGTTTAACCGAAACAATTTTTGTGCATTCTTGCAAGGCGGCTGTCGTATTGGGGCAAAACAAGCCTATATGACAGTCCGAAGGAGACAACATGAAGCCTGTTCTTGCCCTTGTTATGACTGTGTTTTTCGCCTCGATCGCCGCCGCGCAGGCGGATCTTCCCGAGACGGTGGCACCGCGCATTCCCGAGGGCGAAGAACCGGATTTGCAACAATTCCTCTGGAAAAACCGGCTGGTCATTGTCTTCGCCAACAACCCAAACGATCCGCAATTCACCGAGCAACTCAGGCTTCTGGCCGATCGCCCGGAGGCTTTGGAAGAACGTGATGTCGTCGTGCTCACCGACACCGACCCCGCCGGGCAAAGCGAATTGCGCCGCCAGTTTCGACCGCGCGGTTTCATGCTGATCCTGCTGGGCAAGGACGGAACCATATACCTGCGCAAGCCGGTGCCTTGGAATGTGCGCGAATTGACACGCTCGATCGACAAGATACCGCTGCGCCAACAGGAAATCACACGCGAGAAATCGCAGGAGGAATGAGCCCGGATCATTGGATCGCCCCGCTGGTCAACACGACGTGGCGGCGCACCGGGTCAAGCACGGCAAAGGCGCCATCAGGCCCCGAGAACACCAGAACCGAGGGCACGACGGTCAGCGCGCTGTAGAAGGCCTGACGCGCGCTTTCAGTCATGCAGGGGCGTGCGGTGATGCCCACCTCTTGCAGGGCCATGCCGGTCGACCGGTCAACCTTCATCAGGGCAAGGAACAGCGCATCGGCCGAGGTATCGGGCACAGCAAGCGCAAAAGCGCCTGACTGCGCCTGATTTCCCACCACGGCCTCGGGGCTGGCAAACAGTGGCACGCGCGATTTCACCTCACCGCTCTGGGCGCGGAAGACGGCGGCGGTGCATCGTTGCCGGGAATCGAAATGCAGCGTCTCGCCGATATCGAACCACTGCGCCGCCAGCGCCCGCGCCTCCTCCTCGGAATGCCGGTCACAGCCGGCCAGCACGAAGGCCAGCGCGGCAAGGGCCATGCCCTGCCCCGCCCGACGCGCCGAGATGAGCCACCCGCCCGGCATCACCCCTACTCGAACTCCATGATCACCTCGTCCACGGCGAGGTTGTCGCCGGGGCCGGCGTTGATCTTCGACACCACGGCCTTTCTCTCGGCCCGCAGGATGTTTTCCATCTTCATCGCCTCGACCGTGCACAACGCCTGACCCTCCTGAACCTCCTGGCCCGGCTCGACATCGACCTTCACGATCAGGCCGGGCATCGGGCAAAGCAGCAGTTTCGACGTATCAGCCGCGAGTTTCTCGGGCATTAAGGCGGCCAGTTCGGCCTGGCGCGGGGTGCGCACATGCACCTTGAGATCGGCACCGCGGCTGCGCAGACGGAAGCCGCCGGAGATCTTGCCGACCTTGAGAACGAGCGGTTCGCCGTCGACGCTCATCCGGGCCAGTTGATCGCCCGGTGTCCAGTCGCCGGTGACGCGGTGTTCGGTGCCGTCAGAAAAACGAACGGTGGCGCCTTCGGGGTCGGCATCGATGCTGGCGGGGAAGTTCTCGCCCTGAAGCGAGACCACCCAGTCCGAGCCGACGCGGCGTTCGTGGTTGTCCATCCGCCCGGAAATCCGGGTGCGGCGGATTTCCGCGACGCGGTGCATCGCCGCCGCCGAGGCCGCGATCCGGCGCAGGGTGATCTCGGGCAGGGTGACGCCCTCGAACCCGTCGGGCCATTCCTCGGCGATGAAGGCGGTGGTCATGTCGCCGGAGACGAATTTCGGATGATCCATCACCGCGCTGAGAAACGGCAGGTTGTGACCGATGCCCTCGATCTCGAAACTGTCGAGCGCGATGCGCATCGCCTCGATCGCCTCGTCGCGGGTCGGCGCCCATGTGCAGAGCTTGGCGATCATCGGGTCGTAATACATGCTGATCTCGCCGCCCTCGTAGACGCCAGTATCGTTGCGCACCACGTGATCGGCCTGCGCAACCTCGGCGGGCGGGCGATACCGCGAGAGCCGCCCGATCGAGGGCAGGAAGCCGCGATAGGGATCCTCGGCGTAAAGCCGGTTCTCGATCGCCCAGCCGTTGAGTTTCACGTCGTCCTGCGTGATCGAGAGCGGCTCGCCGTTCGCCACGCGGATCATCTGTTCGACCAGATCGACACCGGTGATCAATTCGGTGACCGGGTGTTCGACCTGAAGGCGGGTGTTCATTTCAAGGAAGAAGAAGTTCTTTTGCCCATCGACGATGAATTCCACCGTGCCCGCCGATGCATAGCCCACGGCCTTGGCCAAGGCGACGGCCTGTTCGCCCATCGCGCGGCGGGTGGCCTCGTCGAGAAAGGGGCTCGGGGCTTCTTCGACGACCTTCTGATTGCGGCGCTGGATCGAGCATTCGCGCTCACCGAGGTAGATGCCGTTGCCATGGGTGTCACACAGCACCTGGATCTCGATATGACGCGGCTGGGTGACGAATTTCTCGATGAAGATGCGGTCATCGCCAAAACTGCTCGCGGCCTCGTTCTTCGAACTCTGGAAACCCTCGCGTGCTTCGTCGTCGTTCCAGGCGATGCGCATCCCCTTGCCGCCGCCGCCGGCGCTGGCCTTGATCATCACCGGGTAGCCGATCTCGTTCGAGATCTTCACCGCCTCCTCGGCGTCCTCGATCAGGCCCATATAGCCCGGCACGGTCGAGACATCTGCCTCCTGCGCGAGTTTCTTGGAGGTGATCTTGTCGCCCATCGCCTCGATCGCGCCCTTGGGCGGGCCGATGAAGGCGACGCCGGCGGCCGCGAGCGCTCCGGCGAATTTCGGGTTCTCGGAGAGAAACCCGTAGCCGGGATGCACCGCCTCGGCGCCGCTCGCCTTGATCGCCTGCATCACCTTGTCGATCACGATATAGGATTGGTTGGCCGGGGCCGGGCCGATATGCACCGCCTCGTCGGCCATCTGCACATGCAGCGCCTGGCGGTCGGCATCCGAATAGATCGCAACCGTGGCAATGCCCATCTTGCGGGCGGTCTTGATCACCCGACAGGCGATCTCGCCCCGGTTGGCGATCAGGATCTTCTTGAACATGTCTCGTCCCTTCCGTTTCTTGGCTGCAGGGGGCCGTCCCCCGAAGCGAACCCGACAAAACGGCCACCGCGGACGGTGCCCGCGATGGCCGAATATGTGAGTGATGGCCCGAAGGCCGTTATGAGGCGCGCGCGATCAGCAGCGCGTCGGGTATCTCTGGCAATAGGCGACATTGGCCGCGGCGCCGACGGCCACGCCGGTGCCCACGCTGCCGTTGAGAACGATGGCCGTCGCCGCACCGGCCCCGCCCCCCATGAGCGCCTGTTCGACCGCCGTATCGCCGCAGGCCGCAAGCAGCCCGAAGGATGCAAGGACAAGGGCGCGGATCGTGACTGTGCTTCGCATGTTTTGCCTCTTCCGGTTGTTTCTCTTGTGGCACCGATCCTGGCGCAACCATGCCGCCCGGGGAACCGGTCTGCGAGCCGCAACACGGTTGCGGCGAGTTCTCGCCCAAGCCGGCAAATCCCTGTTGCGCAAAAGGAAAAATGGGGCGGATGGCCTTGGGGATAGCCAATCCGCCCCAGAGGGGAAGGGTAACGGTTCAGACAATGTGTCTCGGCCCGCTTGTGGACCGCCACTACATTTCCGAGGGTGGGGCATCTCCTACGCCCTGCCAAGCGCGCCGTTTTCCGCGCCCTGAAATGAGCCGATCTCTGCCTAAACGCGGATAGGTTGAGCAAGATCATGCCGATTCGCCCCCGAAAACCTCGGGAAAGGATCGGCGCGCGGTCTCGACATCGACGCGCAAGAGCGCGTCATAGCTCGCCGGGTCGAACGGGTCTTCGGCGGGAATCACCTCGCGCCCGAACAGCCACGAAATCCGACCGGCATCGAGATTGCCCCGCTCGAACGGCGCATCGCCGAAATGCTCCCAGAGCGCGGCAAGAAACCCCTCGTCGGCGCGACGGTCAGCGGGTCTGCGGTCGCGATAGCGATCACGCGCGACGATCGGCGTGACACCGCGCGGATTGGCCCGCCGGATGATGAACTGGAAATCGGTGCCGGGCAAACGCCCGGGAAAGCCACGATGTTTCAGCATGCGTCACCTCGAAACAGGGTGCGGCGCCGGCTGGCATTGTGGCAAAGCGGGACGGGCACCACGGCCCGCCCCGAGGTCCGGTTACTTGTATTTACCGGTGTATGTCGGCTCGACCGAGATGGGCTCGGGCTCCATGACGACATATTCTTCTTCCTGCTGGGCACAGGCCGCCACGAGGGCGAACAATCCCACAGCAAGAATGCTCTTGATGGCTTTCGACATCTGCTTCTCCTGTCACTTTTTTTGGACAGATCGGGGCATTCTTGCCACGCCTGCCCCTCGTACGAGGTAAGGGCCGCCCGGAGGAAACCCCCGGTCATGATACAGTAAAGCCGCGGCGAAGGAAACTTATCCACAGCGATCCTCGGAGGTTGTGACTCGAAAGCATCAATCGCCGCTCTGTCTGAGCTTTGAGCCGCAAGATATTGTGGCTGCATCAAAACTCCTCCCAGATGCAGGCACCGTCCCGGGTCGAGAACACCTCGAAATACTGGATCGCGTCGGGATCGGGCTGGCCGAACGGCACCGCGCGGTCGGCCAGTGAGATCACGATCCGGTCGACCGGTTCGGGCGTCGCCGCGACATGGGGCATGGCATAGGTGGCGCACAGGAATTCCATATCGGCGAGCCGCGCCGCGAAATCCGGCGCATCGGCCCCGGCGATTCTTGGCGCGACAAAGCGAAACCGCGCATAGGTCAGCATACCGTCGGGTTTGACGTCGAGAAACATCTCTTGCAACGTGGCATCGAGCCCCGAGGGCAAGGGCGGCACCGGCATCTGCCCGGGATTGCCCGCCGCCACAGCACCGGCCGTAACCATTGCCAGCCCCGCCAGGCACCATCGAAGGCGCAGGCCGGCGCCAAAGGCACCGGACGCGCGGTCGGCGCTGCGGACTGGTCGGAAAGGCGATGGCATGACGGACCTCAAAGCGGGATATTGTCGTGCTTTTTCCATGGGTTCTGGAGTTTCTTGTTGCGCAGGGCGGCAAAGGCGCGGGCCACGCGCTTGCGGGTCGAATGGGGCTGGATCACCTCGTCAATGAAGCCGCGTTCGGCGGCGACAAACGGATTGGCGAAGCGTTCTTCATAATCCTTGGTGTGCTGTGCGATCTTTTCGGCATTGCCCAGATCGGCACGGTGGATGATCTCGGTCGCGCCCTTGGCGCCCATCACCGCGATCTCGGCGGTGGGCCAGGCATAGTTGAAATCGCCGCGCAGGTGTTTCGAGGCCATCACGTCATAAGCCCCGCCATAGGCCTTGCGGGTGATCACCGTGACCTTGGGCACCGTCGCCTCGCCATAGGCAAAAAGCAGCTTGGCCCCGTGCTTGATCACACCGCCGAATTCCTGCCCCGTGCCGGGCAGGAAACCGGGCACGTCGACAAAGGTGAGGATCGGAATTTCGAAGGCATCGCAGAACCTGACAAAGCGCGCGGCCTTGCGCGAGCTGTCGATGTCGAGGCATCCGGCCAGCACCATCGGCTGGTTGGCCACGACCCCCACGGTGCGCCCTTCGAGCCGGATGAACCCGGTGATGATGTTGCGGGCGAACTCCTCCTGGATCTCGTAGAAATCGCCCTCGTCCCCGACCTTGTGGATCAACTCCTTCATGTCATAGGGCGTGTTGGGGTTCTCGGGGATCAGCGTGTCGAGACTTTCCTCGATGCGGTCGGGCGAGTCGAAGAACGGGCGCACCGGGGCCTTGTCGCGGTTGTTGAGCGGCAGGAAATCCACGAGACGGCGGACCTCGGCCAGCGCCTCGACATCGTTTTCAAAGGCGCCGTCGGCGACCGATGACTTGCGGGTATGGGTCGCCGCACCGCCCAGTTCCTCGGCGGTCACGACCTCGTTGGTCACGGTCTTCACCACGTCGGGGCCGGTGACGAACATGTAGGACGAATCCTTGACCATGAAGATGAAGTCGGTCATCGCCGGGGAATAGACCGCGCCGCCCGCGCAGGGGCCCATGATCACCGAAATCTGCGGCACCACGCCGCTCGCCATGATGTTGCGCTGGAACACCTCGGCATAGCCGGCGAGGCTGGCGACACCTTCCTGGATGCGCGCGCCGCCCGAGTCGTTGAGCCCGATTACCGGCGCGCCGTTCTGCATCGCCATGTCCATGATCTTGCAGATCTTCTCGGCGTGGGTTTCCGAAAGCGAGCCGCCAAAGACGGTGAAATCCTGTGAGAAAACATAGACCTGCCGCCCGTTGATCGTGCCCCATCCGGTCACGACGCCGTCGCCATAGGGCCGCTGTGCCTCCATCCCGAAATCGGTGCAGCGATGCGCCTTGAACATGTCGAACTCTTCGAAACTGTCCTCGTCGAGCAAGATCTCGATGCGTTCGCGGGCGACCAGCTTGCCCTTGGCGTGCTGCGCCTCGATGCGTTTTTCGCCGCCGCCCTGGCGGGCGATGGCGCGGCGGTTGTCGAGCTCTTGAAGGATGTCTTTCATGGAAGTCCCCTTTGCGAATTTGGCGCAGCATATCGGGGCGGCGCCAGTGGCAAAAGGGAAATTCGGCAAATTTGCAAAGTTAAGCAAATTCAAAAATTGCGAAATGCAAAGTCGCGAATGCCGCGACGGCAGATCAAAAACCGGCGCCGCATCTCTGGCCTTCCGTGCCGGAAGCTGGTCAAGTGGCGTGGTCGGGCCTATTTAACCTGTGAAGCAGCGCGCCCGACATGTTGCACAATCCGGTTAAAGATCTCCTTATGCAAGCGCACGCCCCTGCCCGTTTTCTCGACAAGCACAGCCCACCGCATCTTGGAACCCTGATCGGGCTGACCGGGATCGCGGCGCTGGCGATGAACCTGTTCCTGCCCTCGCTGCCCGGCATGGCGGCGCATTTCGGCGTGACCCCGGGGGTGATGGGGCTTTCGGTCGGGCTTTTCCTGCTGGTCAACGCGATCCTTCAGCTCGTGGTCGGGCCGATCTCGGACAGGTTCGGACGGCGGCGGGTGATCATCGGCTCGCTGGTGGTCTATTGCCTGGCCTCGCTGGGCTGCATATTCGCGCCCAACGCTCTGGTTTTCCTGAGTTTCCGGATGTTGCAGGCCAGCATCGCGGTGGCCATGGTGCTGAGCCGCGCGGTGGTGCGCGACATCACGCCGGGGGACAAGGCCGGCGCGCGGATCGCCTATGTCACGATGGGCATGGCGGTGGTGCCGATGTTCGGCCCGGCGGTGGGCGGCCTCGCCGAGCAGCATTTCGGCTGGCAGGCGAATTTCTGGATCCTGTTTGGGGCCGGGGTGGTCGGGCTGGTGGTGGCCTGGGCCGATCTGGGCGAGACGGCGCGCAAAAGCGAGATCACGCTGATCCAGCAATATCGCGAGATGCCCGAACTGCTGCGCAGCCCGCGGTTCTGGGGTTACAGCATGGCGGCGACCTGTTCGGCGGGGACGTTCTTTTCGTTCCTCGGCGGCGCGCCCTTCGTGGCCACGGATGTTTTCCTGTTGAAACCACAAGAGCTTGGCGTCTATTTCGCAGCACCTGCGCTAGGCTATTTCTTTGGCAATTTCGCCGCCGGGCGCTACTCGGCGCGGCTTGGCGGCGACCGGATGGTGCTGATCGGAATGGTGATCCTGCTGACGGCCGCGGGCACGTCGCTGACGCTGTCGCTGCTGGGTCTGCAAACCCTCGTGAGCTTCTTCGCGCTGATGGTGCCGGTGGGGTTCGGCAATGGTATGTCGATCCCCAACGCGGTGTCGGGCACGCTGTCGGTGCGCCCGCATCTGGCGGGAACCGCCTCGGGGCTGGGTGGCGCGATGATGCTAGCCGGCGGCGCGGGGCTTTCGGCGCTGGCCGGATGGGCGCTCGAAGGCGGGCAGAGCGCGACGCCGCTGGTGCTCATCCAGACGCTGTCATCGGCGGGCGGCGTGCTGGCGATCCTCTACGTGATCCGCCGCGCGGCGCGGCTGGGCGCGGCGGGGCTCGACGGGCCTTAACCTTTGCCGAAAGCGGCGAATCCCCGGGGAGTGACTCCCGGCTGACATCCGGCTGCCGCCCGGCTGCCGGGCACGTGGCCCGGTGCCGAAAACGCCAATCGTGAATGCGTCGCGCGGTGACTTTGCAAGCTGTGCAATTTGCAATAGGACATTTGCAGATTTACAAGCCCCGAAAGGTGCCCGATGGCCAATCCCCGAATCTATGCCGGTGCCAAGCTGCGCGAGACCCGCCGCCGTCTCGGCCTCACCCAGAAGGATTTCGCCGCCAAGCTGGGCGTGTCCCTGCCCTATCTCAACCAGATGGAAAACAACAAGCGCCCGGTCAGCACCACGGTGGTCCTGGCGCTGGCGCAGGAATTCGGTTTTGACGTGACCGAACTGGCCTCGGGCGACAGCGAGCGGCTGGTCTCGGACATGCGCGAGGCGATGGCCGATCCGGTCTTTGCCGACGATCCGCCGCCGCTGGCCGATCTGCGGCTGACGGCCTCGAACGCGCCGGGGCTGGCGCGGGCGTTTCTGGCGTTGCACCGGGCCTATCGCGAAACCCATGAGCGGCTGGCCAGCCTCGACGAGGCGCTGGGGCGCGAAGATGCGCGGATGCAGCCCAGCCCGTGGGACGAGGTGCGCGACTTCTTTCACTATTGCGACAATTACATCGACGCGGTGGATCGCGCCGCCGAGCATTTCGCCCAAGGCGCGGGGACCGGGGGCATCGCCGCCCACTCGGTGCAGACGCTGCGCGGCGAGGGCATCACCGTGCAGGAGGGCGACACCGAGATCCTGCGCCGCTTCGACCCCGAGGCGCGGGTTCTGACGCTTTCGGCGCGGGTCGCACCCGAGACACGGACCTTCCAGCTTTTGTTGCAGGTGGCGCTGCTCCGGCAGGATCAACTGCTCGAAGCGATGCTTGATCTCGCGCGGTTCCAGTCACACGAGGCGCGCGCCATCGCCAAGATCGGGCTGGCCAATTATTTCGCGGGCGCGGCACTGATGCCCTATGGCGCGTTCCTCGCCGCGGCGCGCGAGACGCGGCACGACCTGGAGCGGCTCGCACAGCTTTTCGGCGCCTCGATCGAGCAGGTGGCGCATCGGCTTTCGACGCTGCAACGGCCGGGCGCCAAGGGCATCCCGTTCTTCTTCGTGCGGGTCGATCAGGCCGGCACGATCACCAAGCGCCACAGCGCCACGCGGCTGCAATTCGCGCGGTTCGGCGGGGCCTGCCCGTTGTGGAACGTGCATCGCGCCTTCGAGACGCCGGGGCGGTTCCTGCGGCAACTGGCCGAGACGCCGGACGGGGTGCGCTATCTCTCGATTGCGCGCGACGTGAGCAAGCCGGGCGGCCATTTCGGCGCGCCGGTGCGGCGGTTTGCCATCGCGTTGGGCTGCGAGGTGGCCCATGCCGGGCGCCTAGTCTATGGCGACGGGCTCGACGTGGGGGACAAGCAGAATTTCGAGCCGATCGGCATTTCCTGTCGCATCTGCGAGCGGGTCAACTGCCATCAACGCGCGGTGCCGCCGCTGGAACGGCGGCTGAACATCGACACGGACCGGCGCGGGGTTCTGCCCTACGAGGTGGGGTGAAGGGCGCAACGATTGATCAAACTCCCCCGCCCTCGGGCGGACACATGCCCTTTCATCAACGCCGGATGCTATCTAGGGCGCGTTGCACTCGATCGAACTCACCCCGCACGGGCTGCTGGCAGCCCGGGCAGCGCCCGCCCCGCCCCATGGGCGGGCGCTTCGCACCCACCCCGGGTCGGGCGCCGCCCTTTCGTTGGGCGTCGGCCGAATGCCATTCGGCGCAACATTTTTTGGTCGGGCACACCGCATCGAACGGTCTACGCGATGCCCCCGCGCCACGCGATCAGACCTTGGTGAGCATCGCGTAGATCTCGTCCTTGAGATGGGCGCGCTTCTTGCGCATTTCGGTTTCGGCCAGATCGTCCATCGGCTCGACATTGGTTTCGGCGCGGTGCACGGCGCGGTTGATCTCGTGATATTCATCGGCGAGCCGCGCGAAATGCGCGTCGGTGGTTTTCAGTTCGGTCAGTTTCTCGGCGTGTTCGGGAAATTCCTCGTGCAACTCGTGCGGGGTGTGGGACATGCGCGTTTTCTCCTCTGGTGTCATGCTTTGGTCAGGGCAGTCTATGGCCCCGGCCCGCCGCCCCGCTTTGACACGGATCAAGCGCGGCGGTTTTTCCCACCCGCCGGGCCGGTCACAGCGCATAGACCCGGTCGGCGGTGTCCTTGAAAAGCGCGTTCTGCGCCGCGCCATCATAGAGCGCGGCGAGTTTCTTCATCGCGTTCCAGTAGGTCACGTAGCCGACCGAGAGCTTGTCGACCGGGAAATTGCTTTCGAACATGCAACGTTCGGGGCCGAAGATGTCGATCATGTGGTGATAGTAATGCGCCTGCGCCGCGGCGATCTCGTCCGATGTGGGCGGCGTCGCGCGCCCGTCCCAGCCAAAGCCGTTGACCGGCATGGCAAGCCCGCCCAGTTTCGCGACCACGTTGGGGCACTGGGCGATCTCCTGCATCTCGCGCTGCCAGTCGGCAAAGCGCGCCTCGCGCCGGCCGGCAAAGCGATGCGTGCCGATCGGCGTGCCGAAATGGTTGAGGATGATCGTGGTCTTCGGGCAGGCGCGGGCCAGCGCGAGGAACTCGCCATTCTGCGGGTGAAAATGCCAACTGTCAAAGGTCAGGCCGCGTTCGCCCAGGGTCGCGACACCGCGCTGGAAATCGGCATCGAGATAGAGCAGCGGCACGGCCTGGCCCTTGAACATGAATGTCTCGCGCTCCTCGTCCCAGGCGCCGGCATGGCGGATGCCGCGGAAAAGCGGGCTGGCCGCGTGATGCGCGTCGAGCACGGCGTTGAGCGTGTCGGGCGCAAGGCGCAGGTCGGCATGGGCGATGATGGCGGCGATCTGTGCCTTTTGCGGGAATTTCGCGGCCTCGGTGGCGATGGCTTGCACGTAATGGCTCTCGGCGACGGGGGCCATGGGGTCGGGATCGCCGCGGTCATAGCCCGCGCCGCATTCGATGAAGACGGTCTTGGTGACGTTGTGCCCCGAGCCGGTATCGGCCCGGAGATCGGCCAGCTCGTAGGAACTGCCCAGCCGCTCGGGCCAGAGGTGGTGATGCGGGTCGGTGATCTCGCGCGCGGGGTCGATGATCGGCTCGTCGATCTGCGCGTGCCAGTCGTTAAGGTCCTTGGGAAATCGCATGGGGCCTCCTCGCGGGAAGCCTAAGCGGCGGCGGGCCCGATCGGCAATCGTTTCGGCGCGTCATTCGCGCAGGTCAGATCTTCGATTTGCGCCACCCGGCGCGGCGGGCCTCGGCCTCGGAACAGAACCAGCGTTCGCCCTTGCCCGGCGAGATGCGGGTGCGGGCATGATACCTCTGCCCGGGCACATGATAGATTTTCTCGCCTCTGGAGCTGATATTGCCCTTGATGGCGCAGCTCTTGTCCGATGTGGCGGCACGGCTGGCCGCACGGGTCTTGCGGTATTGGGCGGGGGATTGCACCTGCATGGCCCAGAGACCGGCCGCGCGCGCGCGTGCGCGATCTTCGGCAGCGACGTAGCGGCGCGCGTATTTGCGGTAGGCGAAGGCGACGCCGTCCTGCACGAGGGATTGCCCGACCTCGACACCGTCGACATGACAGCGCGCGACGGTGCGGCCATAGCGGACGGTGTCGATCGCCCGGCAGGTCGCGTAGCCGCCCTCGAAGCGCTTGCGGGCCTCGTCGCTGGCCCAGTCGCCGCAGGCCCAGCGGACACCCTGTTCGGTACGGCAGGTCTGTGCGGCTTCCGGCGCGTCGATCCCGTGCAGGCGCACGCGGGTATCGCCGACAAGGAACGTGTCACCGTCGATCACCCGCACCACTCCCGAAGGGTTGGCCAGGGCCGATCCGGCGATTGCCAGGGGCAGCAGAAGCAGCGTGGTCAAAAGTCTTAACATTTCGTTAACATGGCGCGTGCCGTGTTAACTTTCAAGCCAGAGGGACATGCCGGATCGCGGGTATGGCGCCACGCCGACGGGGGCACGAGGGCGCGCGCCCTCGTGTTGCGGGGCCGCGCGGCCCCGCCTGCGCGGCCTCAGCGTTGCGCGGTTTTCCAGTCGGGGTGAATCCAGGGACGGTCGTTGGCGGCGGGCAGCGGGTCGCGCCCGAGGATGTGGTCGGCGGCCTTTTCTCCGACCATGATCGAGGGTCCGTTGAGATTGCCGTTGGTGATGCGCGGGAAGATCGAGCTGTCGGCGACGCGCAAGCCCTCGACTCCGATCACGCGGGTCTCGGAATCGACCACCGCCATCGGGTCATCCCTGGCCCCCATCTTGCAGGTGCCGCAGGGGTGATAGGCGCTTTCGGCGTGTTCGCGGATGAAGGCGTCGATCTCATCGTCGCTTGTGACCGCCTCGCCGGGCTGGATCTCGTGGCGACGGAAGGGCGCGAAGGCCGGTTGCTCGAATATCTCGCGGGTGAGGCGGATGCAGCGGCGGAAATCGCGCCAGTCCTGATCCGTGGACATGTAGTTGAAGGCGATGCGCGGCGCCTCGCGCGGGTCGGGCGAGCGCAGGGTGACCGCGCCGCGCGACGGCGAGCGCATCGGGCCGGTATGGGCCTGGAAGCCGTGGCCCTCGGCCGCCGCGCGCCCGTCATAGCGCACCGCGAAGGGCAGGAAATGATACTGGATATCGGGATATTCCACCCCGGCCGCCGAGCGGATGAAGGCGCAGGATTCGAAATTGTTGGTGGCCCCCAGCCCGGTTTTCGTGAACAGCCATTGCGCGCCGATCAGCGCCTTGGACAGGATGTTCCAGTGCTTGTAGAGCGTGATCGGCTGGCTTGCCGCGATCTGGAAATAGATCTCGAGATGATCCTGGAGGTTCTGCCCCACGCCGGGGCGGTCGGCGACGGGGGTGATCCCGTGTTCCGCCAGATGCGCGGCGGGGCCGATCCCCGACAGCATCAGCAGCTTGGGCGAGTTGAAGGCCGAGGCCGCGACGATCACCTCGGCGCGCGCGTGAATGATCTCGTGCCCGCCGCGGCGGGCGATCTCGACCCCGGTGGCGCGGCCCGCTTCGATGACGATGCGGGTGGCCAGACCACGCGCGACCGTGCAAAGCCCGGTTTTCAGCGCCGGTTTGAGATAGGCATTGGCCGCTGACCAGCGCCGCCCCTTCCAGACGGTCTGTTCGAACGGGCCGAAGCCTTCCTGTTTCTCGCCGTTGTAATCCCCGGTCAGCTGATAGCCCGCCTGCCGCCCGGCCTCGACAAAAGCGTGATAGAGCGGGTTCCTGCGCGGGCCACGGGTGATGTGGAGCGGGCCGTCGCGGCCGCGCCATGCCGGATCGCCGCCATGGCCGCCATCGTGCCAGTTCTCCATCCGCTTGTAATAGGGCAGCACATCGGCAAAGCCCCAGCCGCGCGCGCCGCTCTCGGCCCAATGGTCGAAATCGCGGGCATGGCCGCGCACATAGACCATGCCGTTGATCGAGCTCGACCCGCCGATCACCTTGCCGCGCGGCGCGACGAGGCGGCGCCCGCCGAGATGCGGTTCGGGTTCGCTCATGTAGCCCCAGTCATAGCGCGACATGTTCATCGGATAGGACAGTGCCGCGGGCATCTGGATGAACGGCCCCGCATCGGTGCCGCCATGTTCGATGACGATCACGGATTTGCCGGCCTCGGTCAGCCGGTAGGCCATGGCGCAGCCCGCGCTGCCGGCGCCGATGATGACGTAATCGGCCTGCATCATGCGCCCGCTCCGGTCATGTTCCCTGCGCGGCGAAAGGCAGGGGGCTTTGCCCCCTCGGACGGGCTGGCGCCCGCCCTCACCCCCAGAGTATTTCCAGCAAGATGAAGAACCGGGGCCATTTCCGCTTTTCCTTTTGCCGGGACTGTCCCGGCGGTATGTCGACAAGATGCCTTGGGCATTCTGCGGCTTGGGGGGCAGAGACTCCGGGAGAGCGTGGGGGAGAGCATGGGGGAGAGCATGGGGCGCATGGCGCGCTATTCCCCGCGCGGGAAACGCTGGCGTTCTTCCAGCGTGTTGAGGTCCATGTGGTTGCGCATGTAGCGCTCGGATGCCTTTTGCAGCGGCTGGTAGTCCCAGGGGTAATAGCCGCCCTGGCGCAGCGCTTCGTAGACCACCCAGCGGCGGGCCTGGGACTGGCGCACCTCGGCGTCGAACTGTTCGAGATCCCAGCGCGCGGCGGCCTCGACGCGGAAGGGTTCCAGCACCTTGGCATGGTCCGGGTTCTCGGCGAGGTTGGTCAGCTCGTCGGGGTCGTTTTCCATGTCGAACAATTGTTCGGGATCGAGCGCGCAGTTGGTGTATTTCCAGCGCCCCGCGCGCAGGGCGATCATCGGCGAATATGACGCCTCGGCGGCGTATTCCATCGCCACGGGGCTCTTGCGGATGCGCCCCTGCCCCAGCCCGACCAGGCTTTCGCCGGTGGTCCAGGGCATGACCTCGTCCATGCTGACTCCGGCGAGGTCGCACAGCGTCGGACAGATGTCGATGGTCGAGACCGGCTCGCCCACGCGGCCCGGGTTCATCGCGTCGGGCGCCGAGATCATCAGCGGCACCCGCGCCGAACCCTCGTAGAAGGACATCTTGAACCACTGCCCGCGCTCGCCCAGCATGTCGCCGTGATCGGAGACGAAAAGGATGATCGCCTCCTGGCGCGTCGCCTCAACCGCCGCCATCACCTCGCCGATCTTGTCGTCGAGATAGGAGATATTGGCGAAGTAGGCACGCCGCGAACGGGCGACATTCTCGTCGGTGATCTCGAAGCTGCGCCAGTCATTGGCGTCGAAGATGCGTTGCGAATGGGGGTCCTGTTCCTCGTAAGGAATGGGACCGATACGCGGCGCGAGATGCGCGCAATCGGCGTAGAGGTCCCAGTATCTGCGCCGCGCCACGTAGGGGTCGTGCGGGTGGGTGAAGCTGACCGTGAGGCACCAGGGCCGCGCATCATGGCCGCGTGCCAGGTCATAGACCTTCTGCACGCCGTGAAACGCCACCTCGTCGTCATATTCCATCTGGTTCGAGATCTCGGCCACGCCCGCGCCGGTGACCGATCCGAGGTTGTGATACCACCAGTCGATCCGCTCGCCCGGTTTGCGATAATCCGGTGTCCAGCCGAAATCGGGCGGGTAGATGTCGGTGGTCAGGCGTTCTTCGAATCCGTGAAGCTGATCCGGGCCGACGAAATGCATCTTGCCCGACAGGCAGGTCTGATAGCCGGCGCGGCGCAGGTGATGGGCATAGGTGGGGATCGACGAGGCAAATTCGGCGGCGTTGTCATAAACCCCGTTCTGCGAGGGCAGTTGCCCGGACATGAAGGCCGCCCGCCCCGGCGCGCAAAGCGGGCTTGCGGTATAGGCGTTGGTGAACCGGGTCGAGCGTTCGGCCAGCCGGGCGAGGTTGGGCGTGTGCAGCCAAGCCTCGGGGCCGTCGGGGAACAGCGTGCCGTTCAACTGGTCGACCATGAAGATGAGAATGTTGGGTTTGCTCATGGGACCCCCCTTTCCAGTTCGAGCCGGACATAGCCCATGACCTGTTCGACCGCCCCCGCGCCATCGGGTGTGCCATGGCCGAGCGACTGGCGCAGATACACACCGTCGATCAGCGCGGCCACCCGTTCGGCGGCCTCGCAGGCGTGATCGTCCAGCGGATCGCGCAGCGCGTGGCACAGGTTTGACCGGATGCGCCGGTGATAGATGTCAAGCAACCGCCGCGCCTTTTGCGATGTCTGGGCCAGCACGTAGAAATTCATCCAGGCCGCCACCGTGTCGGTGCGGAAATTGCGCGGGCTGAACGAGGCGCGCACGATCGCCTCGACCCGCTCGGCGGGGCCGGTCGCCATCACCAGCGCACCGCGCACCTCGGCGGCATAGACCCCCATCGTATAGCGCATCGCGGCCACGAAAATCTGTTCCTTGCCGCCGAAATAGTGATGCGCCAGCGCCGAGGACATGCCCGCGCGGCGCGCGATCTGGCTCACGGTCACGTCGAGCGTGCCGTGTTCGCCGATCTCGGCAATCGTGGCTTTCACCAGAGCCTCGCGTCGGATAGGCTCCATTCCAAGCTTGGGCATGTTATCCTCATTTCGCTTGCCCGGAAAGCTAGGATGGTTTTTATTGACTCGTCAATCAAAGAAAACAGGGAGACAGAAAATGACGCTCAAGACCACGATTTCCGCCCTTGCCCTGATGGCCACGGGCACCATGGCCGCCGCGCAATGCGACACGGTCACCTTGTCGGATGTGGGCTGGACCGACATCACCGCCACCACCGCGGCCACCAGCGAGGTGCTCGAGGCGCTGGGCTATGAAACCGAGATCAAGCTTCTGTCGGTGCCGGTGACCTATACCGCGCTGGCCAGCGGCGATGTGGACGTGTTCCTTGGCAACTGGATGCCGACGATGGAGGCCGATATCGCCCCTTACCGCGAGGCGGGCACGGTCGACACGGTGCGCATGAACCTTGAAGGCGCGAAATACACGCTGGCGGTGAACAAGCCGGCGATGGAGCTGGGCATCGGTGATTTCGCCGATATCGCGGAGCATCGCGATGCGCTGGGCGAACAGATCTACGGCATCGAGCCGGGCAATGACGGCAACCGGCTGATCATGGACATGATCGAGGCCGACGCCTTTGACCTCGGAGGGTTCAGCGTCACCGAAAGCAGCGAACAGGGCATGCTGGCCCAGGTCGACCGGGCCACGCGACGCGGTGAGCCGATCGTGTTCCTGGGCTGGGAGCCGCATCCGATGAACGCCAATTACGAGATGGGATACCTCACCGGCGGCGACGACTGGTTCGGGCCGAACCTGGGCGGCGCGACGGTGCACACCAACACCCGCGCCGGCTATGTCGAGGAATGCCCCAATGTGGGGGCGCTTCTGGAAAACCTGAGCTTCACGCTGGCCATGGAGAACGAGATCATGGCCGCGATCCTCAACGATGGTGAATCGCCCGACGACGCGGCGCGCGAATGGCTCAAGGCCAACCCGGAGACCTATCAGGCCTGGCTTGACGGGGTGACCACAAAGGATGGCGGCGACGCCGTGGAAGCGGTGGACGCCGCGCTGGGGATGTAAGCGGCTTTGAGCGTTCATCGCCGGACCAAGGGTTCCGCCGATTGGCGGGACCTTCTGGCCGACCCCATCAAGCAATGGCGGGCCGGTTACTCGGCCATGGCGGCCGCGCAAAGCTGGGAGGCCGGGTTTCCACCCGAGGTGGCGGAGGCGCTGGGTGACAAGGTCGCGTTGCAGATCGCGCTTGTCGAACACAAGGTGGCGATGCCCGGCATCGGCTATCCGTCGCAATGCGATGTCTTCGCCCTGACCCGTGCGGATGGCATGGATCAGGCCGTTGCGGTCGAGGCGAAGGTGAATGAACCTTTCGGCCGCACCGTCGGGGAGTGGCTTGGCCCCGCGCCTTCCGCCAACAAGCTGGAGCGGCTCGGAACGATCTGCGCATGGTTCGAGCAAAAGATGCCACCTGAGCATCTGCGCTATCAACTGTTTCACCGGACGGCTGCGGCCATTGTGGAGGCGCGGCGGTTTCATCGACCGATGGCGGCGATGGTCGTCCAGTCGTTCAGCCCTGACGGCATGTGGTTCGACGATTTTGCCGCGTTTTCGGAATGGCTCACCGGTCGGCCGGTGAAGAATGATCGCGTCGACATGGAATTGCCCGACGGGCTGCGCTTGCGTCTGGCCTGGGCCAGAGGCGACAGCCGCTATCTGGAGGATATGGGACCGTGAACTGGCTGACCGATACGAAAATCCCCGTGGGCAAGACCGCCAAGCAGGTCTTCGACTGGTTCCAGGACGTGGGCGAGCCGTTCTTCGACGGGCTGTCGCGGATCATGGAAATGCTGATCGACGGTATCCTCTGGGTGTTTCAAACCCCGCCCGAATGGGTCGTGGTGGCCGGGTTCGTGGCGCTGACATGGCTGTTGCAGCGGGGCTGGAAGATGCCGCTCCTGGTCGGGCTCGGCTTTCTTTTCATCCTCAATCAGGGCTATTGGGAAGAGACCACCGAGAGTTTGACACTGGTTCTGTCGGCTTGTGTCGTGTGCATGTCGGTGGGCGTGCCCATCGGCATCGCCGCCGCGCATCGCCCGCGGCTTTATGCCTGGATGCGCCCGGTGCTCGACCTGATGCAGACCCTGCCGACCTTCGTCTACCTGATCCCGGCGATCGTGTTCTTCGGCATCGGCATGGTGCCGGGGCTGATCGCCACGGTGATCTTCGTGCTGCCCGCGCCGATTCGCCTCACCCATCTGGGCATCACCTCGACTCCGCAGCCGCTGATCGAGGCGGCGCAGGCGTTCGGCGCCACCAAGCGCCAGCTTCTGTGGAAGGTCGAACTGCCCTTCGCGCTGCCGCAAATCATGACCGGGCTCAACCAGACGATCATGTTGTCGCTCAGCATGGTGGTGATCGCGGCGCTGGTCGGGGCCAGCGGGCTGGGCGTGCCGGTGGTGCGCGCGCTCAACACCGTGAACACCGCGCTGGGCTTTGAATCGGGGATCGTCATCGTGGTGGTGGCGATCATGCTCGACCGGATGCTGAGGATCGAACGCAAATGACCGCACCCGAGACAGAGACCGCCCCCACCGTGATCTTCGACAAGGTTTCGATCGTCTTCGGCGATCACCCCGAACGTGCCCTGCCGCTGATGGACGAGGGGCAGGAACGCAGCGAGATCCAGGCCGCCACGGGCCAGGTGCTGGGCGTGCATGATTGCGCGCTCGAGGTTCAGGAGGGCGAGATCCTCGTTCTCATGGGCCTGTCGGGATCGGGCAAATCGACGCTTTTGCGGGCGGTCAACGGGCTCAACCCGGTGGCGCGCGGCGCGGTGCATGTGCGCAAGGATGGCGCGTTGGTGGACATCACCCATGCCGGCGCGCAGACCCTGCGCAAGATGCGGCTTTCGCATATCTCGATGGTGTTCCAGGCGTTCGGCCTGCTGCCCTGGCGCACGGTGCGCGAGAATGTGGGGCTGGGCCTTGAACTGGGCGGCATCGGCACGTCCGAGCGGGCCGCGCGGGTCGATGAACAGCTTGATATCGTCGGCCTTTCCGACTGGGCCGAGCGCAAGGTGGGCGAATTGTCGGGCGGCATGCAACAGCGCGTCGGGCTGGCCCGGGCCTTTGCCACCAATGCGCCGATACTGCTGATGGACGAGCCGTTTTCGGCGCTCGACCCGCTGATCCGCACCCGGCTTCAGGACGAGTTGCTGGAGTTGCAGGAGAAGTTGCACCGCACCATCATCTTCGTTTCCCATGACCTCGACGAGGCATTCAAGATCGGCAACCGCATCGCCATCATGGAGGGCGGGCGGATCGTGCAATGCGGCACCCCGCAAGAGATCTTCTCGAACCCGGCCAATGACTACGTGGCCGATTTCGTGGCCCATATGAATCCGCTCGGCGTGCTGTGCGCGCGCGACGTGATGGAACCGGCGCAAGGAACGCCCCGGATCACCGTGACGCCGGACTCCGATATCCGCGCGGTTATGGAGAAGGTCGGCCAGAGCGGCGCGCCGGTGGGTGTCGAGGAGGACGGGCGGATCGTCGGTCAGGTGACCAAGGACCGGGTGCTGGCCAAGCTTCTCGACCCGCGGGGGTGACGCGGCCCGGGGACGCCTCCGGCGGGAGTATTTGGGGCAAGATGAAGGGGCGGCGTGGACCGCGAATTCAAGGCTTGGTCAGAGTTTGGTTTCGGGCACGATGGGGGTGCGCAGACGGCGTTTGAGCACCGCCTCGCGCCAGGTCATGAACGAGATCGCGGCGACGATGACCGCGCCCCCCGCGATCACCCAGGGGTCGATTCCCTCGCCGAAGACGAAGGCGCCCAGAAGCACCGCCCAGACCAGTTGCAGGAAACCCACCGGCTGGGTCACCGTCACCGGCGCCGCGGCCAGCGCCAGCGACATGGTGTAATGGCCGGTCGTGGCCAGGAAGGCGACAACGAGGAGCAGCAGAAACTCCTCGCCCGTGGGCCAGACCCAGTTCATCAGCGCCAGCGGCGCCAGCCCCAGCGTCACCGAAAACGAGAGCATCGTCACCGTGACCTCGGGCCCGGTCTCGTCCGCCATCTGCTTGGCGACGAGATAGGAGGCGGCAAAGAACACCGCCGCGATCAGCATCGCCAGATGCCCGGGCCCGACCTCGCGAAAGCCCGGGCGCAGGATGATCAGCGCGCCGACAAGCGCCGCCGCCACCGCCAGAATGCGCCGCAGATGCAGCGTTTCGCCCAGGAAAAGCGCCGCCCCGATGGCGACGTAAACCGGCGCGAGGTAATTCATCGCGGTCACGTCGGCGATCGGAATCCGGGTCATCGCGAAGAACCAGAGCGACACGCCGACGGTATGGGCGATCCCGCGAAAGCCGAAGAATTTCAACTGCCGGCCTGTCAGCCGCGCCCGCCGCACCGGCCGGATCATCGGGATCAGGAAGACAAGCCCCAGAAGATAGCGCAGAAAGGCCGCCTCGGGCGCGGGAATGCGGGTGCCCAGCAGCTTGACCACCGCGGTCACCCCGACAAACAGAACTCCTGTCAGGATCATCCATAGAACCCCGGTGACCGGGCTGGCTCCACGTATTCTCTCCATGCCCGCATCTGGACATGAAGCGGCGCGACCCGCAAGCGATAACCTGTTAACTTTTCCCATCCGGCGCGTCACGCAACACGGGGTTGACGGAATCGCATGGCTTGCCATCCTTTGGCATGGCTTTCGTCTTGCGCCTCCTGATCATTTGCTGCCTGATCTTGCCCCTGCCCGGCGGCAACGCCCGGGCGCAGGCGATCGGGGAATGCGCCCCGCCTGCCCCGGCGCTCGTGGCGGAACTGATCGACTGGATTGGGGCGGAGGGCGGCCATGACGTGACGGCGCTGCGCGCCACCCCGCCCGACATCGCCTTTTGCCGGACCGGCACGGTGATCCCGTATGAGGGCCGCGGGGTGATCGTCGATCCCGATCTGCGCGCCGCCTATGACGCGCAGGCCAACCTCATCTACCTGGTCGAACCCTGGCACGAGACCGACCCGTTCGACCGCTCGGTCCTGCTGCATGAACTGGTCCACGCCGCGCAGATCGGCGCGCGCGAGTGGCCCTGCGTGCAGGCGATGGAATGGGATGCCTACCGGCTTCAGGAAGCGTGGCTGCGGCTTCAGGGGATCGACCCCGGGTTCGACTGGTTCGCGATCTGGATGCGCGCGCGCTGTCCCGGCGGAGTGCATCCCTGAGCGCGGACCCTCATCCGCCCAAGAGCAGTTTCGCGGCAATCGCCCACATGGTCAGCCCGACCACCAGATCCAGCACCCGCCACGACGCGGGCCGCGCGAACAGCGGCGCCAGCACCCGCGCGCCATAACCCAGCGAGAAGAAGAACACGAAACTGGCCGTCATCGCGCCGAGGCCAAAGGCCAGCCTCTCGTCATACTGCGCCGAGACCGACCCCAGAAGCACCACCGTGTCGAGATAGACATGCGGGTTGAGCCAGGTCAGCGCCAGCACGGTGAGCGCCACGCCGCTCAGGGAATGCCGCGCCTCGCCGCCCGCATCGAGCGCCGCGCCCCCGCGCCACGCCGCCCGAAGGTTGCGCGCACCATACCAAATGAGAAACGCCGCCCCGAAAAGCCGCATCGCAAGCTCAAGCCCCGGCACCGCCTGCGCCAGCGCCCCGAACCCCGCCACGCCCGCGGCGATCAGCACCGCGTCGGAAATGGCACAGATCAGCACCGTGGCCAGCACATGCTCGCGCCTCAGCCCCTGCCGCAGCACGAACGCATTCTGCGCCCCGATCGCGAGGATCAGCGAAAACCCCAGCGCGAATCCCGCCAGTGCTGCCTGCATATGCCCTGCCCCCGCCATTGCCTTTTACGCCCCCTCGCCCTTAAACTCGATCTTGACCAAGGTCACGCCTGATAAGGGCGACAAAACAGGGCGCAGGGGTCATGCGCAACCATCTCTATTATGGCGACAACCTCGCGGTGCTGCGCGAGAGCATCGCGGACGAGTCGGTGAACCTCGTCTATCTCGACCCGCCGTTCAACTCGAACGCCTCCTGCAACGTGCTGTTTCGCGGCCCCTCGGGGAATGAATCCGCCGCGGCCGAAGAGGGGTTCGAGCCGGTGCCGCGCATCCAGATCGTCACCATCGAGGAGGCGTTGCAGCTGCGCGACCGCGCCGTGCGCCTGCCCGCGCGCCGCGACGACGCCTTCAAGAAGGCCGCCCGAGAAGAGGACAGGGGCGCGCAGGGGCGGCTTGATATCTAGGGGACTCGCAAAGACCGGTTCGCCCCATGCCGGACAATAGGGCAGCACATGGCCGCGGTCGGGTGCTCACAACATTGGCGCAGGGCAGTTTATCTTGCAGCGTCATCCCCGGCCCGAAGCGGAGCGCGACCCATCGAAAGCACCCGGCCGGGGGGCGGCCGTGTGCTCCCCGGGCGGCTTCGCCGCTGTTCCGGGCGGGGGGCATGCCCAAGCCCGCCCCCTATCCCGCGAGTTGCTCCATCACCTCGTCACTGGCGTCGAAATTGGTGGTCACGCGCTGCACGTCGTCATCGTCTTCCAGCGCGTCGATCAGCTTCATCAGCTTCTGCATGCCTTCGAGGTCAAGCTCGGTCGTGGTGGTCGGGCGCCAGACCAGCCGGGTCTCGTCGCTTTCGCCCAGTTCGGCCTCGAGCGCGTTGGCCACATCGTTGAGGTCGGTATCGGCGCACCAGATGACATGGCCGTCCTCGGTGCTTTCCACGTCCTCGGCGCCGGCCTCGATCGCGGCCATCATCACGGTGTCGGCATCGCCCGCGCCGACCGGATAGGTCACGGCCCCCTTGCGTTCGAACATGAACCCGACCGATCCGGTCTCGCCGAGGTTGCCGCCATGCTTGGTGAAGGTCGAGCGCACGTTCGAGGCGGTGCGGTTGCGGTTGTCGGTCATCGCCTCGACGATCACCGCGACCCCGCCCGGGCCATAGCCCTCATAGCGGATTTCCTCGTAATCCTCGGCCTCGCCGCCGGTGGCCTTCTTGATCGCGCGGTCGATATTGTCATTGGGCATGGATTGCGACTTGGCCACCTTGACGGCAAGCCGCAGGCGCGGGTTCTTTTCGGGGTCGGGGTCGCCCATCTTGGCGGCGACGGTGATCTCCTTGGAAAGTTTCGAAAACAGTTTCGAGCGCGCCGCGTCCTGGCGCCCCTTGCGGTGCTGGATATTTGCCCATTTGGAGTGGCCGGCCATGTCGCTCTCCCGACGTGTTTGATCTGACCGCGCCTCTATAGGCCACGCCCGCGCCCGGGTTCAATCCCTGTTGACCGCCCCAGGGGCGACACACCACCTCGCGCAATGATCCGCCCGGCGGCACCGCCGGGCAGCGCCTGCCTGCCCCCCGGCAGGCGCTTTCGAGGTTTCAACAGATTGCAACGCAAGGAATTTCAAGATCGTTGCGCGGGTGGCATCGTCAGGCGCAAGCGCCTACCCAGGCAGGCGCTGCCCTCGTTCCCCTGTTCAACCCGCGTCATGCGCCGGTCTGTATTGCGGCGCGGCTCTAACCACCCAGCATCCAGCGCCCCTCGGGCCAGAAGGCGTGATAGGCAAAGGCGAACATCACGTCATGGGCCACGTTGCCCCCCTGCCCGTCACGGACCCGGATCGAACCCACGTCACGCCCCTCGCCGATTTCGCTCGTATCGAGCGCCGAGGCTTGCCCGGCTTCCCAGGTGATCACCACGCCGCCTTCGGCGATACGGCCGGCCTTGCGCAGCCGTTCCATCGGCCAGGCGCGCGCGCCGACCCGCACCACCCGCGACAGCGGGTCGATCCCGTGGGGCGGGTTCTCGCCATTATAGAGGAACGGCCGCGCGGCACTGTCATAGCCGCGATAGGGGTTGCTGCCATAGGGGCGCGAGATCCCGGGTTCGGCCATCACCAGCCCTTCGGGGTTGCGGGTGCGGAACTGGTCCCAGCTTTCCATCCAGCTCGCCACCTGAGTCAGCTCGACCCCGGTCATCTCGCCCACGATACCCTCGCCCAGCGCCTGTTGCCACCAGCTCTGGGTTTCGCGGTCATACATCACCATGTCGGAATTGCGCAGCTTGCCGGTCACGCCAAAGCTCAGCACCTTGCCCCGCACCCGCCGATCGAAGGTCAGCGCCGAGTTGCACAGGGGGCAGAAGGTCACCGCCACCGGCACGCCACCGACGGTGTCGTTCACGATTTCATGCCAGGTGAGATAGCGGATCGGATAGGCGCGCGGCGTGGCGTCGCCGATCTCGACCGTGATCACCGGCTCGCGCCCGTCGATCCGCTCCTCTTGCGCCGCGGGGATGAAATCGGGCTTGCTCAGCGCCGGAATGCCGTCCTTGCCCGGCCCGCCCGACATGATCTCGGACCAGGCCGGCACGGCCGAGCGGGAAAAGTCGGTGTCGGGCCATTCATGGCGCCAGACATCGGGATTGGCCAGCGCGGTGCCCGCCAGGGCCAGCCAGAAAAGAAATGCGCGCAAGATCATGGGTCATCCTCCCTTGGTTCGACACAAGGATGACCCATCGCAGGCGGGTTTGCACAGCCCCCGACACGCGGTTGTGAGAGGGTTTGATCTCAGTCGGTGACGGTGACGCGTTTCATCACGTCGGGCTGACCGGTCACGGCACCGCTGCGACCCTCGCCGCGCTTGATCGCGTCGACCACATCCATGCCGGACGTGACCCGCCCGACGACGGTATATTGCCCGTCGAGATGCGGCGCGGGGGCGAACATGATGAAGAATTGCGAATTGGCGCTGTCGGGGTCGCTGCTGCGGGCCATGCCCACGACGCCGCGCTCGAAACTCACGTCCGAGAATTCGGCGCTGAGGTTCGGGCGCTCGGATCTGCCGGTGCCGGCGCGGCGCATGTCCTGCCCGATCTTGCCGAACTGCACATCGCCGGTCTGCGCCATGAAACCCTCGATCACCCGGTGAAAGACGACGCCGTCATAGGCGCCCGCCTCGGCCAGCGCGGTGATCTGTTCGACATGGCCCGGCGCCACATCCTCCAGCAGGTCGATCTCGATCACGCCATTGGCTTCGCCCTCGACCTCGATCTTGAGACCGGTGGCGGCGGCGGGGGTGGCCATCAATGCGGCCATGACAAGAAACTTATGCAACATCGGCGGCCACCTTCACGCTGATCATCCGGTCGGGATTTGCGGGCGGCTCGCCCCGGGTGATCGCGTCGACATGTTCCATGCCCTCGATCACCTGCCCATAGACCGTGTATTGCCCGTTGAGGAAATCATTGTCCTTGAAGCTGATGAAGAACTGCGAATTGGCCGAGTCGGGGTTCTGCGAGCGCGCCGCACCGAGGCTGCCGCGGGCATGGGGGATGCGGCTGAACTCGGCCGGAAGGTCGGGCATGACCGATCCGCCGGTGCCGGCAAGGCGGGGGTTCCAGTCCTTTTCCATGTTGGCGTTCTGGACATCGCCGGTCTGGGCCATGAAACCGTCGATCACGCGGTGAAAGGCCACGTTGTCATAGGCCCCGGCGCGGGCCAGCGCCTTCATCCGCTCGCAATGCTTGGGCGCCACGTCGGGCATCAGGGCAATTGTGACGGTGCCGCCCTTCAGCTCCATCAGGATGGTGTTCTCGGGGTCCTTGATCTCGGCCATGTCGGCGCTCCTTGTCTTGTCATGTTGCCCGCTACCTAAGCCGCAATCGCGCCCGCGACAAGTCACGCCATTGACGTGCGCGCGGGGCTTCGCCAAAGAGGCGCCAACAAGAGGCAGGGAGCGGACCAGGGGACAGGATGCGCTGGAAGACACTCGACGACATGGATCTTGCGGGCAAGCGCGTGCTGACCCGCGTCGACATCAACGTGCCGGTCCAGGATGGCCGGGTGAGCGACGCCACGCGGATCACCCGCATCACCCCCACCGTGCGCGACATCCTCGCCCAGGGCGGCAAACCGATCCTGCTGGCCCATTTCGGCCGGCCCGACGGCAAGGTGGTGCTCGACCTGAGCCTGCGCATTGTCCTGCCCGCGCTGGAACAGGCGCTGGGCTGTTCGGTGGGATTCGTCGAGACGCTGGAGGCCGCCGAGGTGCTGACCGACGAGGCGCGGGCCGCCGATGTGCTGCTTCTGGAGAATATCCGCTTTCACCCCGGCGAAGAGGCCAATGACCCCGATTTCGCCGCCCGGCTGGCCGGGCTGGGCGATGTCTATTGCAACGATGCCTTTTCCGCCGCGCATCGCGCGCATGCCTCGACCGAAGGGGTGGCGCACCACCTGCCCGCCTGCGCCGGGCGGCTGATGCAGGCCGAGCTGGAGGCGCTGGAGGCGGCGCTGGGCAATCCCGTGCGCCCTGTCGTGGCGGTGGTGGGCGGCGCCAAGGTCTCGACCAAGCTTGACCTGCTGGGCAACCTGGTGGAGCGGGTCGACACCCTGGTGATCGGCGGCGGCATGGCCAATACCTTTCTGGCCGCGCAGAGCATCGACGTGGGCCGTTCGCTGTGCGAGCACGACATGGCCGACACCGCGCGCGCGATCATGGCCAAGGCCAGCACCAAGGGCTGCGAGATCATCCTGCCCGAAGACGTGGTGGTGGCGCGCGACTTCGCCGCCCATGCCGCGCATGAGACCGTGCCGGCCACCGAATGCCCCGCCGACGCGATGATCCTCGATGCCGGGCCATTGACCGTCGCGCGCATCGCCACGGCGCTGGACAATGCCAAAACCCTGATCTGGAACGGTCCGCTCGGCGCGTTCGAGATCGCCCCCTTCGACAGTGCGACCAATGCCGCCGCCGCCAGGGCCGCCGAACGCAGCCGCGCCGGCGCGCTGGTTTCGGTCGCGGGCGGGGGCGATACGGTGGCGGCGCTCAATCGGGCCGGGGCGGCGGCGGATTTCACCTATATCTCGACCGCGGGCGGCGCATTCCTCGAATGGATGGAAGGCAAGACCCTGCCCGGCGTGGCCGCACTCGAAGGCTGAGCCGTCGCTGGGAGGGCGGGGCCGCGCGGCCCCGCCGCACGAGGGCGCGCGCCCTCGTGCCCGGTCGATGGCAGGCACGGCACCGACAGGACGCAGCGATGACAGGGCACGGTGCATCGCTTCAGACGCGACCCTCATCCCCTGATGTCGGCGCGCCCCTCAACCGCCATCATCGTGGCGCTCAGCCGGGCGATCTCGTGCTCCTGCCCGGCGTCGATCGCCATGGCCACGGCCTCGGTAAAGAGGATCGTGCGCCCCGGCTTCACGACCCGCGCATGAAAGTTGAAACGCTGCCCCTTGCCCGGCCGCATCAGCGCGGTCTTGAGCTCCACCGTCAGCACCCCGGCCTCTTCCGGCATCAGGGTAAAGGCCGCGAACCCGGCGGCCGTGTCCAGCCCCGAGACGATCGTCCCCGCATGCATGAAACCGTGCTGCTGGGTGAAATCGGGGTTGAACGGCATCGACAGCCAGACCTCGCCCGGGGCGACATCGTCGATCGAGATTCCCATCGCGCGCATCGCGGGCTGGCGGGCGAAACTCTCGCGGGTGCGGGCGGCGTAATCGCCATATGTGGCAAGGCTCATCCCAGCCGCTCCAGGATGGCCTGCGTATCCAGCCCTGTAACCGCGCCGTAGACCCGGCCCCGCGGCCCGCCCAGCCGTGTCGCGGCATAGCCGTCGGCCACCGCCGCGGGGGCTTGGCCGATCAGGACGCTGGCACTCAGCAGCGAGGCCAGGCTTTCGGTGAACCAGCGCGCCTCAGCCTCCTCGGGCAGGCCGGGCCAGCGGTCGAGATGCGCCGACAGCGCCGCGTCATAGGACGGGTTCTCGCCCCGCACGCCCGACAATTCCGCCATCACCGCCTCGCGCGCCGCCTCGTCGCGGGCCAGCGCGCGCATCACATCAAGGCAGATCACGTTGCCCGACCCCTCCCAGATCGAGTTGAGCGGGCTTTCGCGAAACAGCATCGGCAGCGGCGTCTCCTCGACATAGCCCATGCCGCCGAGGCACTCCATCGCCTCGTAGATCACGTTCGGGGCCAGCTTGTTGCCGAGAAACTTGGCCAGCGCCACCGCGATCCGCGAAAAGGCGCGCTCCTCGGGCGTGCCCGCATCGAAGGCCCGCGCCACGCGGAATGCCAGCGCCGTGGTGCCCTCGAGGTCAAGCGCCAGGTCGGCCAGCACGGCCCGCATCAAGGGCTGATCGATCAGCCGGCGCTGGAACGCGCTGCGCCCCTCGACCCAGTATTTCGCCTCCGACAGCGCCCCGCGCATCAGCCCCGCCGGCGCCACCGAGGTCGAAAGCCGGGTGTGATGCACCATCTCGATGATGGTCTTGACCCCCTGCCCCTCGTCGCCCAGCCGAAAGGCCAGCGTATCGTGATACTCGATCTCCGAGGAGGCATTGGCCCGGTTGCCGAGCTTGTCCTTCAGCCGCATCACGTGGATCGGGTTGCGGTCGCCATCAAGCCAGCGCGGCACCAGGAAACAGCTCAGTCCCCCCTCGGCCTGTGCCAGCGTCAGGAACCCGTCCGACATCGGCGCCGAGCAGAACCATTTATGCCCGCTGAGGCGGTAATGATCGCCCGAGCGCACCGCCCGCGTGGTGTTGGCGCGCACATCCGATCCGCCCTGCTTCTCGGTCATCGCCATGCCCAGCGTCACCGCGCGTTTCTCGCCCATGGGCGCGCGGGCGGTGTCATAATCGCGCGCGGTCAGCTTGGGCACCCATTGCGCCGCCAGCGCCGGATCGGCGCTGAGCGCGGGGACGGCGGCATAGGTCATCACCATCGGGCAGGTCACGCCCGGCTCGACCTGGCTGGTCATGTAGCACATCGCGGCATGGGCGCTGTGACCCGCCGGCGTCGCCTCTTCCCAGGGGGCGGCCGAGAACCCCGCCTGCAACCCCGCCGCCATCAGATCGTGGTAGGCGGGATGGAATTTCACCTCGTCGAGGCGCCGCCCCGACCGGTCGAAACTCACCAGAACCGGCGGAACGCGGTTGGCCTCGCGCCCCGCCTCGCGCATTTCGGCGCTGCCCATGCGGGCGCCATACTCGGCCAGCGCCACCTGATCGACGCCGTTCGCCCCGGCATGATGACGCAAGATCGGGTCCGATGCCCAAAGATCCGACGCCGTGCGCGCCGGCGGCTGGTTCATCACCTCGTGGGTTCCAAGGTCTGCGATCGGCGGTGAATGTGTCATCGTGGTCTCTCCCTTTGACGCAATCCTCGCAAATCGCCCGGTTCCGCAAAAGGGGGATTCACAATCCGGCGGGCCTGTGGCAGGATTTCCTCGCGTCACGGGCGGCACAGCCTGGACGAAGGGGCAGAGCGGACCAGGAACGAGGACAGGCAGGACATGGCAATACGCTGGCTCACCGGATATCGGCCCGCCCTCGGCGGCATGGTGTTCTTTGCCGTGACCTTTTCGCTCGGGCTCTATTTCACCTTTGCCGCCGTGCAGGGTGATTACGGGTTGTTCCGCCGGTCCGAGATCCTGGCCGAGGCGTCCGAGCTTGAAAAGCGGCTCGCCACGCTCGAAAGAGAGGTCGCGCGGATGGAAAACCTGACGCGGCGGCTTTCGGACAGCTATCTCGATCTCGACCTGCTCGACGAACAGGTCCGCTCGGTACTGGGCCTGATCCGCGCCGACGAGATCGTGATCCGCTGAACCGGCATCACGCCGCCGCGCCCGCCGGTTGACTTCACCTGCCCCCCCGGCCGAATGTAACAGAAATATGACACTCCGAACCGGCAGGCTGGCTCGGTAAGGCCGGCTCTGAAAAGGGGGTATGCGTGCAGTCTCTGGCAATCCTGATCGCGATCGGCGGCGCGGTGGCGCTGCTGCTCTACGGATTGCGGCTGGTGCGGTACGGCGTGACCGAGGCGTTCGGGCTGCGCCTGAAACTGGCGCTCAGCAAGGGCACCCGCACCTCGCCGCGCGCCTTCCTCGCCGGGCTGGTCGCGGCGCTGGGGCTCCAGTCCTCGACCGCGACCGCGCTGATGACCTCGGATTTCGTCGAACGCGGCATGATCCGCCCGGGGCGGGCACAGGTGGCGCTGCTGGGTGCCAATCTCGGCACCGCGCTGACCGTCTGGATCGTGACCGCCGGGATCGAGGCGCTTTCGCCGCTGCTGCTGCTGGCGGGCTACGTGCTGCGGCGACAGGCGCGCCCGGCCGTGGCCGGCACCGGGCAGGCGCTGATCGGCATCGGCCTGGTTCTGCTGTCGCTGACCTTGCTGGGCGAGGCCACGGCGCCGCTGCGCGACTCGCCGGCGCTGGTGGCGTTCCTCGGGCTCTTGGGCAATGCCTGGCCGGTGGCCTTCGCGGTGGCCGCGGTGCTGGCAGTGCTGTTTTCCTCGTCGCTGGCGGTGGTGATGCTGGTGCTGTCGCTGGGCGCCACCGGGGGGCTTGATCCGGCGCTGGCGGTGGTGCTGGTGCTGGGCGCCAATTTCGGCGGCGCGCTGCCGCCGGTGCTGGCCACGCTCGCGCGGCCGCCGGCGGCGCGGCGGGTGACGCTTGGCAACCTTCTGGTGCGCGGTTTGGGCTGCCTGGTCGCGCTGCCGCTGGCCGGGCTGATCGGGCCGTGGCTGGACGGGCTGGCGCTGGTGCCCGCCGGCCTGCCGGTCGCGGCGCACCTCGCCTTCAACCTCGCGCTGGCCATGCTGATCTGGCCGGTCGCGGGGCTGATCGCCCGGGGCCTGGCGCTGGCCTTTCCCGACCTGCCGGCCAGCGCCGGCGACGGGCCGCAATGGCTGGATGAGGCAGCACTCGACCGTCCGGAACTGGCACTGGCCGGGGCCAGCCGCGAGGCGCTGGCACTGGGCGACACGGTCGAGCGGATGTTGCAGCTGATCATGACCGCCTTTCGCGACAACGACCCCACGCCCCTGTCCGAGATCTCAAGGCTGGAAGAACGGGTCGACCGCCTGCAACAGCAGGTCAAGCTTTACCTGTCGCGCCTCGGGCCCGGGGCCTCCAAGCGCGACAAGCACCGCACCATCACCGTGCTCGACTATATCATCAACCTCGAACATGCCGGCGACATCATCGAAAAGGGCCTCGCCGTGCAGGTCGAGCGCAAGATCGAGCTGGGGCTGCGGTTTTCCGAGGAAGGCTATCACGAACTCGATTCGCTGTTCCTGATGACGCTGGGCACGATGCAGGTCGCCCAGACCATATTCATGAGCCGCGACGAGCGGCTGGCCCGGCAGATGATCGAGACCAAGGTGCGGATCCGCCAGCGCGAACGCCGCTCCGCCGAACGTCATTTCCGGCGCCTGCGCAAGGGCCATCCCGAAAGCCTGCAAACCTCGTCGCTGCATCTCGACATGCTGCGCGATCTCAAGCGCGTCGGCGCACATCTGGTCTCGGTGGCCTATCCGATCCTCGACGACGAGGGCCTGCTGGTCGAAAGCCGCCTCAAGGACAGTGCCGGGGGATAGGGCGTAGCGCAGCAAATCGGAATCGTCTCGTGCCCAACCAAAGGGCAGCGCCCGACCCGGGGTGGGTGCGGAGCGCCCGTCAAAGGGGGCAGGGCGGGCGCTGCCCGGGCTGCAAGCCGCCCGGGCGGGGCGAACTTGATTCAACACAACACACCCTGGCAACCGGTACGTCCCCGCCCGGCCCGATCCGCCCCGGCCCGGCGGCAATTTCCTCTCGCATGACGGGCCGGAATGCGCTAGAGGGTAGTTTAAAGCTAAACTACTTTCCCGCGGAAGGAGGCGCCACCCCATGGCCGCGAAAAAACCGACAAAGAAACCGAACGTTTCCGCCGACGAGCTCAAGGGCTTTTACCGCGACATGCTGCTGATCCGGCGATTCGAGGAAAAGGCCGGACAGCTTTACGGCATGGGCCTGATCGGCGGGTTCTGCCATCTCTATATCGGGCAGGAGGCCGTCGTCGTCGGTCTCGAAGCCACCGCGAAGGAGGGCGATCAGCGCATCACCACCTATCGCGACCATGGCCACATGCTCGCCTGCGGCATGGACCCCAAGGGCGTCATGGCCGAACTGACCGGGCGCGAGGGCGGCTATTCCAAGGGCAAGGGCGGCTCGATGCACATGTTTTCCAAGGAAAAGGAATTCTATGGCGGCCATGGCATCGTCGGCGCCAACGTGCCGCTGGGCGCGGGGCTGGCCTTCGTCAACAATTATCGCGACAACGACCATGTCTGTTTCACCTATTTCGGCGACGGCGCCGCCAACCAGGGCCAGGTCTACGAGACCTTCAACATGGCCGCGCTCTGGGATCTGCCGGTGATCTTCGTGATCGAGAACAACAAATACGCCATGGGCACCTCGCAGACCCGCTCGACATCGTCCAAGGACATCCACACCCGCGGCGAGGCCTTCGGCATCCCCGGCGAGACGGTGGACGGCATGGACGTGATCGCGGTGCGCGACGCCGGGCAAAAGGCCGTGGAGCACGCCCGCGCCGGCAAGGGGCCCTACATCCTCGAAGTGATGACCTATCGCTATCGCGGCCATTCGATGAGCGACCCCGCGAAATACCGCACCCGCGAAGAGGTCCAGAAGGTGCGCGAGAAATCCGACGCCATCGAACATGTGCGCGAACTTCTGCTTTCGGGCAAACACGCGACCGAGGAGGATCTCAAGGCGATCGACAAGGAGACCAAGGAGATCATCAACGAGGCCGCCGATTTCGCCCGGGAAAGCCCCGAGCCCGCCATCGAGGAGCTCTGGACCGACATCTACGCCACCGAGACGCCGCAGAACGCCTGAGCGACCGGGACCAAGGAGAACACGACAATGGCAACCGAAATTCTCATGCCCGCCCTCAGCCCCACCATGGAGGAAGGCACGCTCGCCAAGTGGCTGGTGAAAGAGGGCGACACGGTCAAGTCCGGCGACATCATGGCCGAGATCGAGACCGACAAGGCCACGATGGAATTCGAGGCGGTCGATGAAGGCATCATCGGCAAGATCCTGATCGAGGAAGGCACCGAGGGCGTCAAGGTCAACACCGCCATCGCGGTTCTGGTCGAAGAGGGCGAGGACGTGCCCGAGGATGCGGGCAAGACCGAGGCCGCGACCAGCGATGATGAGGAAAAGGACGAAAAGAGCGAGGACGGGGACGAGGAGGAAACCACCTCTGCCCCGGACGAGCAGGAGGTGAAAGCCGCCCGCGCCGCCGCCCCGGACGGACCCGACCCGAAAGCCGCAGCCGCCCCCGAACCCGACTGGCCCGAAGACACCGAGATCCGCCAGCAGACCGTGCGCGAGGCGCTGCGCGACGCCATGGCCGAGGAAATGCGCCGCGACGACAGCGTCTTCCTGATGGGCGAGGAGGTGGCCGAATACGAGGGCGCCTACAAGATCACCCAGGGCATGCTTGACGAATTCGGCGCCAAACGCGTGGTCGACACCCCGATCACCGAACATGGCTTTGCCGGCGTCGGCGTCGGCGCGGCCTTCGGCGGGTTGCGCCCGATCGTCGAATTCATGACCTGGAACTTCGCGATGCAGGCGATCGACCAGATCATCAACTCCGCCGCCAAGACGCTCTACATGTCCGGCGGGCAGATGGGCTGCCCCATCGTCTTTCGCGGCCCCAACGGTGCGGCCGCCCGCGTCGCCGCCCAGCACAGCCAGGATTACGCGGCATGGTATGCCCAGGTGCCCGGCCTGCGGGTGGTGATGCCCTATTCGGCCTCGGACTATAAGGGGCTGATGAAAACCGCCATCCGCGATCCGAACCCGGTGGTGTTCCTCGAAAACGAGATCCTTTACGGCCGCAGCTTCGACGTGCCGGTGATGGAGGATTTCACCGTGCCCTTCGGCAAGGCGCGGATCTGGCGCGAGGGGGCGGACGTGACCATCGTGAGCTTTGGCATCGGCATGAGCTATGCGATGGAAGCCGCTGAAAAGCTTTCCGAAAACGGGATCGAGGCCGAGGTGATCGACCTGCGCACCCTGCGCCCGCTCGACTATGACACGGTGATCGCATCGGTGATGAAGACCAACCGTTGCGTCACCGTCGAAGAGGGCTGGCCGGTCGCCTCCATCGGCAATCACCTGTCGGCCCATATCATGACCCACGCCTTCGACTACCTCGATGCGCCGGTGCTCAACGTGACCGGCAAGGACGTGCCCATGCCCTATGCCGCCAACCTCGAAAGACTGGCCCTGATCTCGACCGACGAAGTGATCGAAGCGGTCCGCCAAGTGACCTACCGGTAAGGAGAGACGCGATGCCCACCGAAATTCTCATGCCCGCGCTCAGCCCCACCATGGAAGAGGGCACGCTTGCCAAATGGCTGGTCAAGGAGGGCGACACCGTCTCGGCCGGCGACCTTCTGGCCGAGATCGAGACCGACAAGGCGACGATGGAATTCGAAGCCACGGATGAAGGCGTGATCGGCAAGATCCTCGTCCAGGAAGGCACCGAGGGCGTGAAGGTCAACACCGCCATCGCCGTGATCCTGGAAGAGGGCGAAAGCGCCGACGATATCGAGGCCGACTCCGGCAAACCCGCGCCCGCCAAGGACAAGAAGGACGACGACAAGGAAAGCACGAAAGAGGCCGAAGAAACGCCCGGCTCGGACGATTCCGCGAAGGACTCGAAAGCGGACAGGGGCAAGGTGACACCCGCCCCCCCGGCCCCGCAGCAGGACGGCAAGCGCATCTTCGCCTCGCCGCTTGCGCGCCGCATCGCCGCCGACAAAGGGCTCGATCTGCGCGAGATCACCGGCTCTGGCCCCAAGGGCCGCATCGTCAAGGCCGACGTCGAAGCGGCGAAGCCGGGCGCGCGCCCGGCTCAGGCGTCCGCTCGCGCGGACGCCGCCCCCGCGCAGACCGCCGCAATGCCGACCGGCCCGGCCACCGAAACCGTGCTCAAGATGTACGAATCCCGCGAGTTCGAGGAAATGAAGCTCGACGGGATGCGCAAGACCATCGCCGCGCGGCTCACCGAGGCGAAACAGACCATCCCGCATTTCTACCTGCGCCGCGACATAAGGCTCGATGCGCTGTTGAAACTGCGCTCCGAGATGAACGCCGGGCTGGAAAGCCGCGGCGTCAAGCTCAGCGTCAATGACTACATCATCAAGGCCTGCGCCAACGCGCTTCAGGCCGTGCCCGACGCCAATGCGGTCTGGGCCGGCGACCGTATCCTGAAACTCACACCTTCGGATGTGGCCGTGGCCGTCGCCATCGAGGGCGGGCTCTTCACCCCCGTGCTTCAGGACGCCGAGAAGAAATCGCTCTCCGCCCTTTCGGCCGAGATGAAGGATCTCGCCACCCGCGCCCGCGACCGCAAGCTGGCCCCGCATGAATACCAGGGCGGCAGTTTCGCCATTTCCAACTTGGGCATGTTCGGGATCGACAATTTCGATGCGGTGATCAACCCGCCACACGGCGCGATCCTCGCCGTGGGCGCCGGGGTGAAGAAACCCGTTGTCGGCAAGGATGGAGAACTGACCACCGCCACGGTGATGAGCGTCACGCTCTCGGTCGATCACCGGGTGATCGACGGCGCGCTCGGGGCCGAGCTGTTGCAGGTGATCACTGATCAGCTCGAGAACCCGCTCGCGATGCTGGCCTGATTGGCAGCGCCAACCGGTCGGGTCCCGCCCGGCCGACTCAAACCGGCTCGATATCGCCCAGCGCCCGCGTGGCGTGAAACGCCGCCTCCCAGGCGTCAAACCGACCTTCGGAAATCGCGGCGCGCATCCCCGCCATGATCTGCTGGAAATAATGCAGGTTGTGCCAGGTCAGCAGCATCGAGGCGATGATCTCGTTCGAGCGGAACACGTGATGCAGATAGGCGCGCGAATAGCCGCGACAGGCCGGACAGGTGCAATCCTCGTCCAGCGGCCGCGGATCGTCGGCATGGCGCGCGTTCTTGATGTTGACCACCCCGCGCCGCGTGAACACCTGCCCGGTGCGCCCGCTGCGCGAGGGCAACACGCAATCCATCATGTCCACCCCGCGCTTCACGGCGCCCACGATGTCATCGGGTTTGCCCACCCCCATCAGGTAACGCGGCCGGTCCTCGGGCAGCATCCCCGGCGCGTGGTCCAGAACGCCGAACATCGCCTCCTGCCCCTCGCCCACCGCCAGCCCGCCGATGGCATAGCCCTCGAACCCGATCGCCTTCAGCGCCTCGGCCGACTCCGCGCGCAGATCACGCTCCAGCCCGCCCTGCTGAATCCCGAACAGCGCGTGCCCGGGCCGATCACCGAACGCCTCACGCGACCGCGCCGCCCAACGCATCGAAAGCCGCATGCTCTCCTCGATCCGCTTGCGCTCGGCGGGCAGGGCCGGGCATTCGTCGAAACACATCACGATGTCGCTGCCCAACAGGCGCTGGATCTCCATCGAATGTTCCGGCGTCAGGTGATGGCGCGACCCGTCGATATGGCTCTTGAACGTCACGCCTTGCTCGGTCAGCTTGCGCAGCCCGGCAAGGCTCATCACCTGAAAGCCCCCCGAATCGGTCAGGATCGGCCGCTCCCAGTTCATGAAGCGATGCAGGCCCCCCAGCCGCGCCACCCGCTCCGCCCCGGGCCGCAGCATAAGGTGATAGGTATTGCCCAGAAGGATATCGGCCCCGGTGGCCGCCACGCTCTCGGGCAGCATCGCCTTGACCGTGCCCGCCGTACCCACCGGCATGAAGGCCGGCGTGGCGATATCGCCACGCGGCGTGGTGATCACGCCCCTGCGCGCCGCCCCGTCCCGACCAAGGAGTTTGAATTCAATTCTACCTGTCATAAGCTGCCCCGAACCGCTATAGGGGCCTCTTTACCCACGCCGCCCCACTCTTGCCAAGGAGACAACCATGAGCGAACCGGAAAACCGCCTCCTGAGGTTCGGATGGGAGGAATGGGTGTCCCTGCCCGAGCTGGGCCTGCCCGCGCTCAAGGCCAAGGTCGATACCGGCGCGCGCACCTCCGCGATCCATGCTTATGACATCGAGACTTTCGGCCCCGCGTCGCGCCCCAAGGTGCGCTTTACCCTGCACCCGATCCCGGGGCGGGATGATCTGGTGATTCCCTGTTCGGCCCCGATCATCGACCGCCGCGAAGTGACAAGCTCGAACGGCGAAGGCGAACATCGCTACGTGATCGAAACCCCGATCTCGGTGAACGGCGAAAGCTGGCCGATCGAGATCACGCTGACCAACCGCGCCACCATGAACAACCGGATGCTGCTGGGCCGGCAGGCGCTCTTGAACCATATCACCATCGTCGCCACCGAACGCTTCCTGCAACCGCAACTCTCGTTCGATGTCTACCACAGCGCCCGCATGCGACAGGAGGCACCCAACCGCTCGTTGCGCGTGGCGGTGCTGTCGCGCGAGAACAACTATTCCACCCGCCGCCTCGTCGAGGAGGGCGAGAAACGCGGCCACTCGGTCGAGGTGATCGACACCACGCGCTGTTACATGGCGATCAACACGCTCGCCCCCGAGGTGCATTACGACGGCAAGAGGCTGCCACGTTACGACGCGGTGATCCCGCGCATCGGCGCCTCGATCACCCCCTATGGCACCGCCGTGGTGCGCCAGTTCGAAACCATCGGCACCTTCTGCGTCAATTCCTCGGCCGGCATCACCGCCAGCCGGGACAAGCTCTATGCCCATCAACTGATGGCGCGGGCGCGGATCGGCATGCCCAACACCGCCTTCGCCGCCTCGCCCAAGGATACCGGCAACCTCATCGGCCTCGTCGGCACCGCGCCGCTGATCGTGAAACTGCTCGAATCGACCCAGGGCAAGGGCGTGGTGCTGGCCGAGACCAAGAAGGCCGCCGAATCGGTGATCGACGCCTTTCGCGGGCTCAAGGCCAATTTCCTGGTGCAGGATTTCGTCAAGGAAGCGGCGGGCGAGGATATCCGTTGCCTCGTGATCGGCGGCCGGGTCGTGGCCGCGATGAAACGCACCGGCGCCGAGGGCGATTTCCGCTCGAACCTGCATCGCGGCGGCGCCGCCAAATCAGTGCGCATCTCGAAAGAGGAACGCGAAACCGCGATCCGCGCCGCCCGCGTCTTCGGCCTCAACCTCTCGGGGGTGGACCTGTTACGCTCGGAAAGCGGACCCAAGGTGCTCGAAGTCAATTCCTCGCCCGGGTTCGAGGGAATCGAGACCTCGACCGGCAAGAATATCGTCGCCCGGCTCTATGACGAGATCGAGACCAGCGTCCGCCCCACCCCCGTGCGCCGCCGCAAGACCGCCGCGCGCAGCACGTGACGCGCCGAAAGACTGGACAAGGGCACCGGACAGGGGCGAGCCTGTCCGAGAGAAGGGAGAGAGACCATGAACCGGATGACATCCCCCGAGCTTCTCACCGAAACGCTGGATCAGGGCGTGCTCACGCTGACGCTGGGCAATGGCAAGGCCCATGCGCTCAACGCGGCGCTGGTCAACGCATTGCACGGCGCCGTCACCCGCGCCGCCGACAATCCCGACGCGCGGGTGATCGTGATCGACGGGCCGGGCCATATCTTCTGCGCCGGGCATGACCTCAAGGAGATCGCCCGCCACCGCGCCGATCCCGATCATGGCGCGGCCTACCTGCGCGCGCTCTTCGACGACTGCGCGGCGATGATGCAGGCCATCACGTTTTCGCCCCGGCCCACCATCGCGATGGTCGATGGCATCGCCACCGCCGCCGGCCTGCAACTGGTCGCCGCCTGCGACATGGCCTTCGCCTCGCATAATGCCACGTTCTGCCTGCCCGGGGTCACGAATAACGGCTTCTGCACCACGCCCGCCGTCGCCGTTTCGCGCGCGGTGGCGCGCAAGCACCTGATGGAACTGCTGCTCTCGGGCACCCCGAAATCCGCCGACTGGGCCCTGCGCGCCGGGCTGATCAACGAGGTGACGGACCCCGCCGAGCTGCGCACCCGGGTGATGGATTTCGCGGCAACGCTGGCCGCCCGCAACCCCGGCCCCATCGCCAGCGGCAAGGTCACGACCCACCGCCATCTCGACCTCGACCTGGCCACCGCCTACGAGATGGCCACCGAAACCATGATCGGCCATTTCATGGACCCCACCCGCATCGCCCGCGAGAAGGACTCGCGCTGGTCCGGCTAGGCGTTTTTCGTCGCGAAAAACGGTCAAAAATCCTGCGAGGATTTTTTGCGCCCGACACCTCAGCACGGATATTTTTCCGGGACGGGAAAATGACCGGATTTCGCGACGAAATCCGCCCCGCCGAACACCGCGTTAACCTCTGCAGAGGTTAACGAAACCTGAAATCATCCGGCAGCCGGGCGGCAGCCGGATGTCAGCCGGATGTCACCCCCCCCGAAATCGCGCGTTTCGATCACGTTAACCTGCCCCCACTTTACGGCGGCGCCCTGAATCCTTATATGTTTGGTCAGGAAATACGTGAGGCTTTCATGACCAACCAGCCCGAACCGCTCGAAGGCACCCCGCTGATCGCGCCCTCGACCGTCACCCACCCGCTCTACGATTCGATCGTCGAGGCGTGCCGCTCTGTCTATGACCCTGAAATTCCAGTGAATATCTATGACCTCGGCCTGATCTACACGATCAAGATCAGTGACGAGAACGAGGTTCACGTGACCATGTCCCTCACCGCCCCGGGTTGCCCGGTCGCGGGCGAGATGCCGGGCTGGGTCGCCGACGCGATCAGCCCCATCCCCGGCGTGAAACAGGTCGATGTCGAACTGACCTGGGAGCCGCAATGGGGCATGGACATGATGAGCGACGAGGCCCGGCTTGAGCTTGGCTTCATGTAATGAAATCAATTGATTGAAAGGGGAGGTTCATGTTCGGAATTCCCGGAAAACAGGCCGTCACGATGACCCCGGCCGCGATTGCGCAGATCAACAAGCTGATGGCCTCCAAGGGGCATCAGGGCTTGCGCATCGGCGTCAAGAAGGGCGGCTGCGCGGGCATGGAATACACCATGGATTATGTCGACACGGTCGACCCCAATGACGAGTTGGTCGAACAGGACGGCGCCCGCGTGATGATCGCCCCGATGGCCCAGATGTTCCTCTTCGGCACCGAGATCGACTACCAGACCTCGTTGCTCGAGTCGGGATTCGTCTTCAACAACCCCAACGTGACCGAGGCCTGTGGCTGCGGGGAATCCATAAAATTCAAGGATGTCGAAGAGTTACAGGCCGACTCTCAACCACAAGGGACCGACGGGTAAGCCCCGCGACAACCCTTCTCTTGACCCGCCCGCAAACCCCGCGATGATAGCGCGACACGGATCACGCGGGAGGGATGCATGCGCCGGAAACTGGCGGCCGGAAACTGGAAGATGAACGGGCTGACCGCGTCGCTTGGCGAGTTGCGGTCCCTGGTCACGGCCCATCCCGACCCGATGGTCGATATCCTGGTGTGTCCTCCCGCGACGCTCATTTCGCAAGCCGCGCAATGCTGTGCAGAGCATCCCATCGGGATCGGTGGACAGGATTGCCACGCCGAGCGCGCGGGCGCCCATACCGGGGATGTATCTGCCGAAATGCTCAAGGATTCAGGGGCTTGCGCGGTGATCCTTGGGCACTCGGAACGGCGCGGAGACCACGGTGAAACCAGCGACACGGTTCGCGCCAAGGCCCGCGCCGCCCAAGCGGCGGGGCTGATGGCGGTGATCTGCATGGGCGAATCACTCGCCCAGCGCGACGCCGCCAACACGCTCGACATCATCGCCGCGCAAATGGCGCTTTCGATCCCCGACAGTTCGACCGCCGAAAACCTCGTCATCGCTTATGAACCAATCTGGGCGATCGGCACCGGCCTGACCCCCGACGCGGCCCAGATCGGGGAGGTGCATGATTTCATCCGCACCCGCCTCGAACGGCGCTTCGACCCGGGCGTGGGACGCGGCGTGCGCATCCTCTATGGCGGCTCGGTCAAGCCCGACAATGCCGACGCCATTTTCCGCGTGCCGAATGTCGACGGCGCACTGGTCGGCGGCGCCTCTCTCAAGGCGGGGGATTTTTCCCCGATCATCGCCGCCCTTGAAAGCAGCGCCTGACCTGACCCCGCCCGAACCCACGCAATCGGGACGAAGCGGTCGGAATTTTCTTTCCACTGTCACAAATCCGGTTTAGATTTCCTGAAAGAGCCTTTCGGGAAATCTGAAATCATGACGCTTCATCCACACCCATCCACCGTCAAGGCACCCGCTGCCAGCGTTTACGACGCCGAACCGATCCCGCCCGCGGCCCGGGATGCGATCGACCAACTTCTGCAATCGGGCGATCTCTTCCGCTACACCGCCCCCGAAAACGCCCCCGTGACCCTGCTCGAACGGGAATTCGCCGCGTTGATGGGTGTGAAATACGCGCTGGCCGTCTCGTCCTGCTCGGCGGCGCTGTTCCTGTCGCTCAAGGCGCTTGGCCTGCCGCGCGATGCGCGTGTCCTGATCCCCGGCTTCACTTTCGCCGCCGTGCCCTCGTCGGTCGTGCATGCCGACTGCATCCCGGTGCTTTGCGAGGTGGGCGAGAATTACCGCATTGATATCAATGATTTCATGGCGAAACTCGATACCGGTATTGCCGCCGTGATCATTTCCCACATGCGCGGCCACACCTCGGACATGGATGCGATCATGGCGCTGTGCGATGCGCGCGGCATCCCGGTGATCGAGGATGCGGCGCACAGCCTCGGCACCACCTGGGGCGGACGGCGGATCGGCACCATCGGGCGCGCGGGTTGTTTCTCGTTCCAGTCCTACAAGCTCGTCAACGCCGGCGAAGGCGGGATCCTCATCACCGATGACGCCGATCTCGTGGCCCGCGCGGTGATCATGTCGGGCGCCTATGAACATAACTGGTCGAAACACCTCGCCCCCGGCGACAACCGGGTCGACCTGGAACAGGCATTCGCCCGCTGGCAGAACCGCCTTCCGCTCTACAACCTGCGGCTTTCCAACCTCTCGGCGGCGGTGATCCGCCCGCAACTGCCCGAGGTCGCGCGCCGTGTCCGCGATGGCCGCCGCAACCACGATTTCGTGGCCGCGCGTCTCAACGCTTCGCCCTGGATTGCCGTGCCCGACGCCCTGCCCCCCGAGGAGCGCGCACCCGACTCGATCCAGTTCAACCTCTGCGGCCTCACTGACGACGACACCCGCGCCTTTGCCGCCGCCGCCGCGGAACGCGGGGTCAAGGTGCAGGTCTTCGGCCTTTCGACCGACAATGCCCGTGCCTTCTGGAACTGGCAGTTCATCCCCGGCGGTCCCCCCGATCTGCCCCGGACCCGCGCCATGCTGATGCGCGCCTGCGACGCCCGCCTGCCCGCGCATCTCACGCTCGATCAATGCGCCGCCATCGCCGATGCGCTGGTGCTTGCAGCCGAAGAGGTCATGGGGCAGTCTCGCGCCTACGGAACCTGACCGGCGGGAGGCGACACATGGCGGATTTCACCAAGGGCGCGGCCTGGATGGGCGGAGAGATCCTGCCCATCGACCAGGCAAAGATATCCGTCATCGACTGGGGGCTCACGCATTCCGACATCACCTATGACGTGGTGCCGGTCTGGGCGGGCGGGTTCTTTCGCCTCGACGATTACCTCGCCCGCTTCCGCCAATCCATCGCGGCGCTGCGCCTCGACATCCCGCAGACCGACGCGGATATCGCGCGGATCCTGCACGATATCGTCGCCCGCTCGGGCCTGCGTGACGCCTACGTGTCGATGAGCGCCGCACGCGGGGTGCCGCTCATCCCCGGGTCGCGCGATCCGCGCGAGTGCGGCAATCACTTCTATGCCTTCTGCGTGCCCTATATCCACGTGATCAAGCCCGAGGTCGCGGAACGCGGTTGCCACCTCTGGATTTCCAAATCCTCGCGCCGCATCCCCGAGGACAGCGTGAACCCGCGCGCCAAGAACTATCACTGGGGCGATTTCACCACCGGCCTGTTCGAGGCCAAGGATAACGGTTTCGACACCACGGCGCTGCTCGATCATGCGGGCAACGTGACCGAGGGGCCGGGCTTCAACGTGTTCGCGCTTCGGGGCGATACGGTCGTGACCCCCGATCACGGCGTTCTGCACGGGATCACCCGCAAGACCATGATCGAGATGTGCCGCGCGCGCGGCCTCACGGTCGAGACCCGCGCCCTGCCGCTCTCCGAACTGCTGGAGGCCGACGAGGTGTTCCTGTCCTCCTCCGGCGGCGGCGCGATCCCCGTCTCGCGCGTCGATGACCGGATCTTCGGCAACGATACCCCCGGCACCGTGGCCCGTGCCCTGCGCGCAGATTATTTCGATCTCATGCGCGACCCCGGCTATCGCACCGAGATTTCCTATCCGGACATGGCGGCGCCCGGGACGGTCAGGCGGGCGTGATCTGATGGCCGGTATCGGCAGACGGGTCGTCGCAGACCCGCCCGCGGGGCCGAGTCGCGCAACGCACCCCCAACGCCGCCCGGTCCACCCGGCATGTGGAAACGGTTGAGTTTTCCGGCCCGACCGCATTCAATCGAGTCGCGGGCGGATGTGTCGATTTCCGAGTCGAGCGTGACCCGCGGGGGGCACGGCGGCAACGCAATGCAGGGAGGTCCATGACAACGGCATGACAGGAATACCCCGTCGCAAGGCGATCATGATGGGCGGTCTCGCGCTGGCCGCAATTCCCTTGCCGAGCCTGGCGCGGATGCCGTTCCGGCTCGGTCTTACACCGGTCTTTCTCGACAATGACGCGGAGATCATCGAGCGGCTGCACCAGGCCCTTTCAACGGCCATGGACCGCGAGATCGAGCTTGTCCAGCGGCGCACCTATGCCGAGGTGACCGGGCTCTTGCTGACCGACACGCTGGATGCGGCTTGGCTGTGCGGCTTTCCCTATCTGCAACATGCGGATGCTCTGGATCTTCTGGCCGTCCCGGTCTGGCAGGGCAAACCGCTCTATCGCTCCTATCTGATCGCCGCGCGGGGCACGCAGGCGACAGGCCTGAGCGATCTGCGCGGGGCGACCCATGCCTTTTCCGACCCGGACAGCAATTCGGGCTATCTGGTCACGGCCACCGACCTGATCCGCATGGGCGCGCGAGCCGAAACGTGGTTCTCGCGCAGCATCTTTGCCTATGGGCATCGCAACGTGGTGCGCGCCGTGGCCGAGGGGCTTGTCGATTCGGGCAGCGTGGATGGCTATGTCTGGGAGACGCTGGCCAAGGTCGAACCGGAATTGACCCGTGGGACCCGGGTGATCGGTAAATCCGAATGGCTGGGCTTTCCGCCGGTATGCGTGGGCAAGGACGCCGCCGGAAACGAGGCCAGCCGGGCCCTGCGCCAGGCGCTGATCGGGCTGCCGGAGTCCATGGCGGGGCGCGCGGCGCTGAGCGCGCTGCAACTCGATGGGTTCCAAGAGGCGCCGGCCGGTCTTTTCGACGGGATCGCCCGGCGCATGCGCCTGCTGGAGAGCTGAATGAACCGGGCGCTGCACAGGCTCACCACCTTGCCACTGTCGCTCAGATTGCCATTGCTGGGCGCGGCGATGATGTTGCTTGTCGGGATCGTCGCATCACAGCAGGTACTCTCGGCGCTGGGGCGGGTGCAGGATGCGCGCTTGCAGGAACTGGCGCGCCTGCATGTCGAGGGCCTGTCGGTCGCGCTCGGGCCGCTGGTGCTGCGGCGTGACATCTGGGAGGTCTACGACACCCTTGACCGGGCCGCGAAAGCGAGCGCGGGGCGACGCATGGCGCTGACCGCGGTGGCCGACGATGGCGGGCGCGTTCTGGCCGCGAGCGACCCGCGCCAGGTGCCGATCGACAGCGCGATCACCGGCTTCGCCGAGGGGGCGGTGGCGCTTGATCAGCTTTCGGTCGGGGCCCGGGACGAAACCGTCCGCCTGATCGCACCGCTCGATTATCAGGGCCGGATGGTGGGCCAGATCGTCAGCGAACTCGACGTGACCGACCTGCAGACCGAGCGCCGTCATGCCTTGCTGTTTCTGCTCCTGGGCAATTCTCTCGCCACGCTCATCCTGGCGGGTCTGGGCTATCTCGCGATGCGCCAGATGTTGCAGCCGGTCACGACGCTGGCGCGACACATGACCGGCGCCGAGGGCGCGCCACAGCGCATCGCCGAGGCCGAGGTGCCACGCGGCGACGGCGAGTTGGCGCGGCTGACGCGGACCTATAACGGCATGGTCGATGCCGTCTCGGCCAAGGCCGAGGCCGAGCGCCGCCTGGCCGAGCGTGAGCGGTTCGTCGCGCTTGGGCGGCTGTCCTCGTCGCTGGCCCATGAGATCAACAACCCGCTGGGCGGGCTGCTCAATGCGACCGACACGATCCGCAATTTTTCCGACCGCCCCGACGTGGTGCGCGCGTCCGCCGCGCTCCTGGAACGGGGTCTGCTGCATCTGCGCGACGTGGCGCGGGTCACGCTCGAGGAGAACCGCCTCGACCGTCAGGACAACCATCTCACCCGGACCGATTTCGAGGATATCCGTCTGCTGATCGAACCCGAACTGAAACGCAAGCAACAGGCGCTCGACTGGCAGGTGACCGCCGATGCGGCCAAGGGCGTGGCGCTGCCCGCCGCCCCGCTGCGACAGATCATGCTCAACCTGATCCTGAACGCAAGCGCGGCGGTCGGTCACGGCGGGCAGATCGGGCTTCATGCGATGGCGGGCGATGATGGGTTCGCACTCGAGGTGCGGGACACCGGCCCGGGCCTGCCCGAAGCGGCGCGCGCGCGGTTGCTGAGCGATGCGCTGCTCACCCCCGGCGGTGGCGTGGGTCTGCGGTTGGTGCGCGATCTGGTCAGCGGGCTGGGCGGTCGGATCGAGCACGCGCGCGAAGATGGCACAACCCGGATCCGGGTCTTTTTCAACAGCATGGGCCATGGCAACAGGGATCGGGCTGATGCTTGAGGGGCGACGCATCATTCTGGTCGAGGACGACGAGATCATGGGCACGTCACTGTTGCAGCGGCTCGAACTCGAAGGCGCATCGGTGCTCTGGTTCAAGCAGATGGCGCGCGCACTCGGGGCGATCCGCACACCGCAAAAACACATTGACGCGGTGATCTGCGACATCGCCCTGCCCGATGGCACCGGCGAGGACCTTTTCACCACCCTGTGCCGCACCGCTACGCCGCCTCCGTTCCTGTTCATCACCGGGCAGGGCGGCATCGAGCAGGCGGTGCGCCTGATCAAGTCGGGGGCGGCGGATTACATCACCAAGCCATTCGACATGGGCGTCTTTCTCGAACGGCTGTCGCTGCTCGTTTCGCCCGGCGATACGCTTGATTTTCCACCTGTGCTTGGCGTCTCGAGCGCGGCGCGACGGGTCGAAGAGCTGATCGCGCGCGTCGCGCGTCGCGCCGAGCCGGTGTTGATCCGCGGCGGTCCGGGCCTTGGCAAGGACCTGATCGCGCGGTGCATCCACGACCTGTCCGATCGCCGCGCCGCGCCCTTCGTTCCGGTCAACCTGGCGCGCGAAGGTGATCCCGAAGGCGCGCTGTTCGGCGCGGATGGCGCGGTCGCCACGGTCGCAGACGGCACGCTTTTCATCAACGCCATCAGCCGTCTGCCGCTGCCGCTTCAGAATCGGCTGGCCGAGTGCCTCGACGGCCGCGTGCCCGCGCGGTTCGTCATCGCGTGCGGTAACGGTCTGGACTCGCTGATCGAGACCGGCGCGTTTTCCACGGAACTGTTCTACCGCATGGCGCAGATGGAAATCCCGGTGCCGCCGCTCGGCACCCGGACCGAGGATGCGGTCTGGCTGCTGGAACGGCTTTTTCAGAACTTCGCCCCCACCCGCGCCCCGGCCCTGGCCGGACTCAGCGCACTCTGCCTTGAGGCCGCGCGCGATCACGACTGGCCCGGGGGGGGGCGGGAGGTGCGCGCGCGCCTGTTGCGGGGTCTGGGCCTGGCGTCGGGTGACGTGCTGCAACCCGCGGATCTTTTTCCCGAGCGGCAGGCCCGGCCGGGCGGAATCGAGACCCTGGCCGAAGCCCGCGAGCGCGCCGAGCGTGCCCAGATCATCGCCACGCTCGATCAGACCGACGGCCAGATCGGCGAAGCCGCAAGACGGCTGCGGATCGCGCGCACCACGCTTTGGGAAAAGATGCAGAAATACGGCCTGTCCTGAACGCAACCCTGTTCGGAAATCCGAACATGAAAATTTTCCTTTGATTTCCAGATAGATGCCTCAGCGCAGAGCGGACACCTGCGCAGTCGCGACCGCCCCGAGCAACGGATACCCTGTATGAGTTAAGCCAGGGAGGAACCAAGCCAATGAAATGTAATCGACTGGTCGATGCGGGCCGTCGCCAATTCCTGCGCGGGGGCCTTGGGGCCACCGCCGGCGCGGCGGCGAGCGTTGTCATGGGAACAAGCGAAGCCAGGGCGGAGCGCGCGCTGGCGCGGGTGGACTATCCGGCGAACCGTCTGGCCAACCTGGCCGATCTGGCGGTCAACGCGCCGATGGACGTAGCCTATCCCGACGCCGACAGCCCCGGCGTGCTGCTCAAGCTGGGGCAGGGGGTCGAGGGCGGTGTCGGGCCTAATGGCGATGTGGTGGCCTATTCGGTGCTCTGCCCGCACAAGGGCTGGATGCTGAGCTACAACGACGCCGACCGCACCTTCAATTGCCCCGGACACCATTCGCGCTTCGATGCCGAAGCGGGCGGACAACAGGTCTGGGGCCATGCCACCAACAACCTGCCGCAATTCGTGCTGCGCGTCGACGACGCGGGCGACATTTATGCCGAGGGCGTGGACGAGCTGATCTACGGCCGCCTGTCCAACACGCTCTGAGGGAGGAAAAGCAATGGGTTACAAGAGACAAGTCGACCGTCTGCCGATCATCCCCGCAGACGCCAAGGAATTCAACGTCACCTGCCACTACTGCATCGTCGGTTGCGGCTACAAGGCCTATACTTGGCCGATGAACAAGCAGGGCGGCACCGAACCGGGCCGGAACAAGTTCGGCGTCGATCTTTCCGAACAACAATATCAGGATAGCCCGGCGTGGTATGCGCCGTCGATGTACAACATCGTGCGTCAGGACGGGCGCGACGTGCAGCTGGTGGTCAAGCCGGACGAGAATTGCGTGGTCAATTCCGGCCTCGGCTCGATCCGCGGCGCGCGCATGGCCGAGAACCGCCCCTCGCGGATCACCGGCACGCAACAGCAGCGCCTGTCCGACCCGCTGGTCTGGCGCAACGGCACATGGCAGCCGACCTCGTGGGATGACGCGCTCGATCTGGTGGCGCGGGTCACCGCGCAGGTGGTCACCGAAGGATCCGAGGATGATCTCGTTGTGTCGGTGTTCGACCATGGCGGCAGCGCGGGTGGTTACGAGAACACCTGGGCGACCGGCAAGCTCTATTTCCAGAGCATGAGCATCCGCAACATCCGCATCCACAATCGCCCCGCTTACAATTCCGAGGTGCATTCCACCCGCGACATGGGTGTGGGCGAGCTCAACAACAGCTATTCCGATTACGAGATCACCGACACGATCTTCGTGGTTGGCGCCAATCCGATGGAGACCCAGACCAATCTCTATCTCAACCACATGGTTCTGGGGATGCAGAATGGCGCGAAATTCATCATGGTTGATCCGCGCCGCACGGTGACGGTGCATTCGGCCGAACAGTTCGCCGGCAAGGAGAACGTGCTGCATCTGGCGATCAACGAAGGCACCGACATGGTGGTGCTGAACGCCATCATGACCCATATCGTCGACAATGGCTGGTTGGATGACGACTTCATCGCCAATTCCACCTTCCAGGGTGGCGAAGCCGTGGCGCAGGACGCCGCGCACCCGGCAAGCCTCGGCAGCCTCGATCACGCGATGCAGTCCATTCGCACCTCGCTGGACGAGGCGGCGGAAATCTGCGGCGTGGACGCCGCCGATATCGCCAGGGCCGCCGAGTGGATCGCCAAGCCGCACGAGGATGGCAGCCGGCGCAAATGCGCCTCGGCCTATGAAAAGGGCATCATCTGGGGCAATGACAATTATCGCACCGTCGGCGCGATGGCGAACATTGCGCTGGCCACCGGCAATATCGGGCGCGAGGGCGGCGGGTGCTGTCGCCTCGGCGGCCACCAGGAAGGCTATTACCGCCCCGACGAATCCGTGGTCGGCCGCCCGGCGGAATATGTCGATCAGTATCTCATCCGGGGCCTGGGCGGCGTGCACCATATCTGGGCCTGCGATCACCACAAGACCACGATCAACGCTGCCGAGTTCAAGCGTGCGCACAAGCGCCGCGCGGACATGGTCAAGGACGCGATCGACGCCGCCGCCGGTGGCACCCGCGAACAGCTTGTCGATGCGATCGTCTCGGCGATCAACGCGGGCGGGCTCTTCGTGGTGGACATGGACATCATCCACAGCCAGATCGGCCAGAACGCGCATGTCATCCTGCCGGCTTGCGAGTCCAACGAGATGAATCTCACCTCGATGAACGGCGAGCGGCGGCTGCGCCTGTCCGAAAAATACATGGACCCCTACGGCAATTCCAGGCCCGACTGCCTGATCGCCGCCGGGATCGCGCAGAACATGGAGCGCGTGCTGCGCGACATGGGCCAAGACGACTACGCCGACAAGTTCAAGGGCTATGACTGGGAAACCGAGGAAGACGCCTTCATGGACGGCTTCCACCAGGGCAATCCCGAGGTGACCTATGACCGCCTGCGCGCCGCCGGCAACAATGGCGTGCAGGAGCCGGTCGTGGGGTATGAGAACGGCCAGCTGATCGGCACCGAGCGGCTCTATGCCGATGGCAGGTTCGACCGGCACGGGCGCGACGACGGCAAGGCGCTGTTTTGCGCCTCGGGCTGGCGCGGCTGGCAGGCAGCGGGGCGCGCCCGCGAAAAGGCCAACCACAAATACTGGATCAACAACGTCCGGGCCAACATCTTCTGGCAGAACCAGTTCCTCGATCAGAAGAACGACTTCGTGCAGGACCGGTTCCCCTATCCGTTCATCGAGATGAACCCCGATGACATGGTCGATGAGGGTCTCAACCCCGGCGACCTGCTCGAGATCATCAACGACAACGGCGTGACGCAAGGCATGGCCTATCCGACCGCCAGCGCCAAACGCGGCCAGGTCGCGATGGTCTTCGGCTCGCCGGCGGGCAGCCAGGGCAACGTCACCAACGGCGTGAACGAGTTGAACGTGCCGGACTACAAGCACTGCTGGGGCGACATCCGCAAGGTCTCGAACGCCACGCGGGAATCGGCGGGAATTTCCTTCAAGTCCAAGGAAATCACGCTCTGATCCGGTGACATGCCAGTGATTTGGGAACGGCCCGTCCCGCACTCTGTGGGGCGGGCCCGCGGCAATCCGGGGGGGACGGATAGAACAGCCAACACAATGCGCGGCCGGGAAACCGGGGCGGGCGATATCACTCGACACGGCCCGGCTCAGGGCCGAGGCCGCCGCCGCCCCGGTTGCCGGCACCGAAACGCTGGCGCTCGACGCGGCGATCGACCGGGTGCTCGCCGAGGCGGTCACCGCGCGCACGGCCCTGCCCCCCTTCGACAATTCGGCGATGGACGGCTATGCGCTCGATAGCACGACACTCACCGGCGCAGGGCCATGGACACTCGACGTCACAGACCGGATCGCGGCGGGAGAGTCGCGCGACCACGCGCTGACACCCGGCACGGCGGCCCGGATCTTCACCGGCGCACCGGTGCCGCGCGGCGCCGATTGCGTGGTGATGCAGGAAAAGGTCGAGCGAAAGGCCGGCCTGATCGTGCTGACATTTCGCCCCGACCTCGGCTGCAACATCCGCAAACGCGGCGAGGACGTGGCGCCGGGCGCGCCCTGCCTCGATCCGGGCATTCGTCTGACCCCGCCACGGCTTGCGCTTCTGGCGGGCTGTGGCCTGGCGCAGGTGACGGTCCGGCGTCGGGTGCGCATCGCCATCCTGTCCACCGGTGACGAGCTGGTCGAACCCAGCAGGCATCTCGCGCATGGGCAGATTTTCAATTCCAACCGGGTGATGCTGCGCGCGCTTCTGACCTGTCCCTGGGCCGAGATCACCGATTTCGGCATCCTGCGCGACGATCCGGCCCGGATTCGCGGCGCGATCCGCGACGCCGCCGACTCGCATGACGTGGTGATTTCCTCGGGCGGGGTTTCAGCGGGCGAAGAGGATCACATCCTTGATGCGTTGCGGGCCGGGGATGCAAGGCTCGACGTGCTCAAGGTGGCGATCCGCCCCGGCAAACCGCTGACCGTGGGGCGCGTGGGCGGCGCGATGTTCTTCGGTCTGCCCGGCAATCCCTATGCCGCGGCGATCACCTTTTCCCAGATCGTGCGCCCGGCCCTGCGCCGCGTGGCGGGCCTGCGCGAGGATCCGGATACGTGGTTTCCCGCGGTCTCCGGGTTCGACTATGCGCGCCGGACCGGACGGCGCGAATTCGTGCCGGTCACATGGTCGCGGCGCGATGCCCTGGGTCGCCCGGTGCTCGAACGGCTCGGTCCGGGCGCCTCGGCCAGCCTGCGCCCGATCGCACAGGCGATGGGAATCGCGGCGCTCCCGCCCGAAACCGGGCGGGTGGCGCCGGGCATGGTGCTCAGGGTCGAGCCGATCTGAACGCGCGGACGCTCACTCCCATTCCATCTCTTCATAGGTCGATTGCGCATTGCGACCGGCCAGCGCGTCGAACTGCTCCAGATAGGACCAGTCGGACTGGTCGATTTTCGGCGCGTCGATGATGTCGCCCCCCTCATCGATCAGCGCGCCGATCCGGCTGCGCAGGTTCACCAGGTAGTCACGGGTATCGCGGCGCGCGGTGGCGAGGTCGGTGGCATGGCCATGACCCGGAACGATCCGGGACGGTTCAAATTCCGCCATGGCATCGAAAACCTCGATCCAGCTTTTCGTGTTGCGCGCCGGCCCATTGCCCAGAATGCGTTCGACATAAACGATATCGCCGGTGAACATCACGTCGCGCTGCTCGAGCCAGACAAAGCTGTCGCCCGGGGTATGGGCCGGGCCGCGATGCATGATCTCGAAGCGCAACCCGCCGACATCCAGCGTGTAATCGGTCTCGAAACTGACATCGGCATAGGACGGCTCGGTGCCCTCGAGGCTGTCGCCGAGGAACCGCGCCAGCGCGATCATGTGATCCTGCGCGCGCGCATGGTGGTCGGCCACCGCCGCCTCCGACGCGATGACGGTTGCGCCCTGCGCCTGCCAGTAACCATTGCCAAGCCAGCGGTGATCCTGTCCGCCGGTGTTGATGACGTATCGGACCGGCTGCTGCGTCAGGGTCCGGATCGCGGCGTCGATGTCCTCGGCCCCCTGCCACGACCCGCCCGGGTCGATCAGCACCACGCCATCGGCGGTTTCCACCACGCCAAAGGTGGCGTTGTTGGCCTTGTTCTCGGGGTCGCGCTGTTCCTTGGGACCGACCAGCGCCCAGACATCGTCGGTGACCGGCTGGATCTCGAGGACCTGCGCCCAAGCCAGGCCCGGCATGGCGGCGAGGGCCGCAATCAGGATATGCTTCATGCCGTGAGCCACCCGTCGAGCTTGGCCGCATCCGGCAGCCCGCCGGCGTGCACCAGCTTGCCATCGACCGCCACTCCCGGCGTGGACATGACCCCCGCCATGGCGATGGATTTCGCATCGGTGACCTTTTCGACCGCGACCTCGAGGCCCAACCTGTCGGCGGCGTCCCTGACCATTTGTTCGGTTGCCTCGCAGCGTTTGCAGCCGGGACCATAGACCTTGACGGTTTTCATTGGACATGTCCTTTCAGAGCAGAATGTTGAAGAGAAAGCCGGTCGCCAGGATACCCATGGACACGACCGCGATGAAAACGGCAATGAGCCGCAGGGTCAGCACCTGCTTGAGGATGATCATCTCCGGCAGGCTGAGCGCGATCACGCTCATCATGAAGGCCAGCGTCGTGCCAAGCGCCGCGCCCTTGCCCAGCAGCGCCTCGACGATGGGGATGACGCCCGCGGCGTTGGTATACATCGGCACACCCACGACCACCGCCGCGGGAACCGACCACCACGCCTCGCCCCCCATGATCCGCAGCATCATCGCTTGCGGAACATAGCCGTGGATCAGCGCGCCGATGGAGATGCCGACGACCACCCAGATCCAGACCTTGCCGAGGATCTCGCGCACCTGCTCGGCGCCGATCCTCAGTCGATCGGCAAGGGTGAGGCGCTCCTCGGGCAGATCGCCCACCGGGCCGGTGTTCAACTCGCGCACCCACTCCTGCAGATAGCGCTCCAGCCCCAGCCTGCCCAGCACGAACCCGGCGAGCGTGGCGATGGTGAAGCCGAAAACGAGGTAGACCGTCGCGATCTCCCAACCGACCAGACCGTAAAGCAGGCCCAGCCCCACCGGCCCCACCATGGGCCCCGCGATCAGGAAGGAAAACGTGACACCCAGCGGAATGCCCGCCGACACGAACCCGATGAACAGCGGCACCGACGAGCAGGAACAGAACGGCGTCAGCACACCCAGCGTCGCCGCCAGCGGATAACCCCAGATCACGCGCTTTCCGGCGAGGATGGCACGGGTCTTTTCCGGGCTGAACCAGCTGCGCAACACACCGGTGACAAAAACAATGCCGGTCAGCAGCAGCAGCACCTTGGGCACATCGTAGACGAAAAAGGCGATGGCCTCGCCGGTGTGGCTGTCGCGCGCCACCGGGAAGAGCGAGGTCACCCATTCCGAGACCGGGATGAGCTGCCCGTAAAGCAGCCACCAGATGACACCCGCCAGCGGCACCCCGCCATACCAAAGCCAGTCTGAGCCCCCGCGCGGCGCGGCTTGATCCTGTGTTTCGGTTGTCATGCAACCCTCTTTTCCATTTCGTTCTCCACGGCCAGGATCGCGTCGAGCACGGCCCTGATCTCGGGCGACAACCGGGGATCCAGCCGGTAACGCACCCATTGCGCATCCCGACGCGCGTGCAAAAGCCCGGCCTGCGTCAGAACCTTCATATGCCGCGACATGCGGCTTTGCGTGACACCCAGGCTGTGCATCAACTCGCATACGCAATGCTCTTGCCCGTCAGACAATATCCTGATCGCATTGAGCCGCGTCGGCTCGGCCAGCGCAGCGAGAACGGGTAGAATCATCTCGGCCCCCTTTGTCTATGCGCATATGCGCATATCCTGAACTGAAAGACATTGATCTGGATCAAGGGGCGGGTTGCACCCGGATAGCGCATGTCGCATCGGAACGAAGTCAAGCCTGCCCGCCCCGGCCATGAGCCATGCCAGGTGGCGTCTGATTGGAAACACCCGCCCCGGTCTTGAGCCGGGGCCTCTCACCTTGAGTCCGTGCCGCGGCAACACGCCCCAAGCTACCGGGCTTCAGGGCTCAGTCGAGATGCAAATGCACCCTGCGGTTCTGTTTGCCCTTGTTCTCGATCCGGCCGATCCGGATGCGTCCGATTTCCGCTGTTCGGGCGACATGAGTGCCGCCACAGGGTTGCAGGTCGATCTGGCGATCCGCATCCCCGATCCGCACAAGCCGGATCCGCCCCACCCCGCGGGGCGGGCGCACCGACATCGTCTTGACCAGCCCCGGATCGGCATCCAGCGCGGCCTCGGTGATCCATTCATCGGTGACCGGATCGTCGCGTTCGATCACGTCGTTGAGCGCCTCTTCCAGCGCCGCGCGATCCTCGGGCGGTTCGGGCATTAGGAAATCGAGCCGCCCCCTCTCGGAACTGATCTGCCCGCCGGTCACCGGCAGCGGCAGCACGACCGACAACAGATGCAGCGCTGTATGCACCCGCATGTGACGGTGGCGGCGCTCCCAGTCGATCGCCTGTTGCAGCACCGTGCCCACCGCCGGCAAGGCGTGCGGTTCCGCCGGAACAAGGGCAATCGCCCCCTGCCCGGCCTTGACCGCAGTCGCGATCCGCAGCGACCCGCCGGCCCAGGCGATCGACCCGCTGTCACCGGGCTGTCCGCCGCCGTTCGGGTAAAAGATCGACCGGTCGAGGATGATCCCGCCCTCTTGCGTGTGTCCGGTCACGGTCGCGGATGCATCGCGCAGATAGGCGTCGTCCTGAAACAGATGCTCGGTCATCGTCCGTCTCCCCCGTCTCCCTCGTCGGCCTCGCCGTCAACGCCCGCATCCCCTTGGTCCATGTCGCTTTCGTGCAGATTGGACAGGTCGGGATGACCCGCGCGCCGCTCGGGTTCCGCCGTGCCGGTCGCGGGCGACTCAGAAGGCTCGGCCGGTCGCTCCGACCGCCCACCCAGAACCTCGGGATTGCGCAGCCAGACATCGCGCTGCGCAAAGGGAATCTCGATCCCCTCCTCACCAAAGCGTTTCGCGATGGCGTGGTTCATGTCGGATTTGACCGTCAGAACCCAGTTCACGTCGCGCAGGATGGCGCGGATCTCGAATTCGAGACTGTCCGCACCGAAGCGTTGGAACACCACCGACGGGGGCGGGTTCAACAGAACCATCGGGTGCGCCTCGGCGATCTCGCGCAGGATCGCCTCGACCTTGCCGGTATCGGTGCCATAGGCCACGCCGACCGGCACGATCACCCGCCCGACGGTGTTGCCACGGGTGTAATTCGTCACCGTGCCCGAAACTAGATCGGCATTGGGCACGATCACGTCGGTGCGATCGAACGTCTCGATCCGGGTCGAACGCACGGAAATGTCGCGCACATATCCCATCTGGCCGCCAACCTCGATCCAGTCGCCTTCCGAAATCGGCCGCTCGATCAGCAGGATGATGCCCGAGACGAAATTGGAAACGATGTTCTGAAGGCCAAAGCCGATCCCCACCGACAGCGCCCCGGCGACGATGGCCAGCGAACTGAGATCGATGCCCGCCGAGGTGATGGCGATGATCGCGGCCAGGAAGATCCCGACATAGCCCAGCCCCGACACCAGCGCATTCTGCCCGCCCACATCCATCCGCGTTTTGGGCAGGACGGTGTTGCGCAACGTGCCCTGCACCAGCCGCGTGATCGTGTAACCGACCGCGAAAACGATGGCGAATGTCAGGAAATCCATCGGGCTGATCCGCGTCTCACCGATCGCGAACCCGCTATTGACCTGCGTCCAGAGCTCGATCAACTCGGTCGACCGCGCGCCCCAGATCATCGCCAGGAACGGCACCGCGCCAAGCGTGAGCACGAACCCGGCCAGAACCGGGATCAACCCGTCGCGCCCCTCGTCCCCGACGCCCGAAAACAACACCCAAAGCTCGGAAACAAGGCGCTGCAGGATCATCACGAAGGCCAGCAGCAGCACCGATGACAGCATCGAGAAGGTCAGCGCGCGGGCGGCCTCGAAATAGCCCCCCAGTGCCAGAAGAACGCCGACGACGGCCACCGCCTGCAGGGCCCGGCCCAGAATCAGAAGCAACCGGTCGATATAGCCCGGCGTGGCCGCATCATCCTCGATGATCCGGAAATGGTGCTGGCGCAACAGCCGGGCCAGGCGCCACATCAGCAACCCGCCCAGAACGATCAGTGGAAAGGTCACGACCGCGTTGGTCGCCCGCGTCCAGCCCTCATAGGACGAAACCGCCGAGACCAGCATCGACAGCCCCAGGACGAAACCGATCAGGCTGCCCTCGACCCGGCCCTCACGGCGACGCTCGACCGACAGCCGGAGGGGCGGATCGGCCGGCTCGCCACGCGGAAACACCCGCAAGGCGATCCACATCGAGAGGATGAAAAGATATCCCGCCGGGCGCAGGACCGACAGGACCTGCTCACCGCGCAGCCCCGGCAGGCCGGTCGCATAGACCGCCTCGATCAACGCGGTAAAGCCCACCAGCATCACCAGCGGCTGCCCGAGCGACACGCCAAACCCCTTGAGCCAGCGCCCGCGGCTTTCGCTGCGGGTCTGGATGCGAACCGTCAGCCGGCTCGCCCATTTCCAGCCCCGCAGCAGCAGGACACTCCCGAAGACGAACAACAGGATCGACACGGGCAGTTGGCTCTTGGTCTTCTCTCGCTGGATCGGGTTGTCCCACGCGCCGCGCAACTCCTTGTGCAGGTTGGAAAATGCCGCGTTGATCGCGGTGAGCGCGGGCGCCCAATGCAGCGGATTGACCGGCACCGGGCCGCGCTCCAGAAGTTGCTGCGACTGGCGATCGCGGATGATCGCGTCGATCCCCCGGATCAGCCCGTCCGCCCGCGCATGGGCGATCTCGGCGGTTTTCACCGGCGCCTGAAGCTCGGCCAGTCGCGCGTTCAACTCCTTACGCGATTGGGCAATCTCGGGTGGCTCTTCGCCGCTCTCGGGTGGCGGCCCCAGCGCGGCAAGCTGTTCACGGGTTGTGCGGATACTCGCCGAGTTGGCCGATTGCGCCTCGAGAAAACGCGCCCGCCAATCGGCAAGTTCCGCGCGCAGCGTGCCCAGCGCCGCATCCGAGGCCCGCCCCGCCTCGAGCGCGGCCTCAGCCCGCGTCGCCGTGCGCTGCCAGTCCTCATAGTCAAGCGACTGCTGGGCGAACCCGGGCGCGACCACAAGGCACAGGAGCACCGACAACCAGATCAGAACGGCACGCACCTGTTTCATTCCTCGACAAACACCACCGGGATTTCCCGGGGCGCCTGTCCGATCCATCCCGGAACAGGCAAACCCTTTTCCCGCAGGAAGTCGGGGTTGAACAGCTTGGACTGATAGCGTGTGCCGTAATCGCACAGGATCGTCACGATGGTATGGCCCGGCCCCATCTCGCGCGCCATGCGCACCGCCCCGGCGACATTGACGCCGCTCGACGCGCCAAGGCACAGCCCCTCATGTTCCAGCAGGTCGAAAACGTAGGGCAGCGCCTCCTCGTCGGGCACCTGATAGGCCATGTCGGGCGTGAACCCCTCGAGGTTGCGGGTGATGCGCACTTGCCCGATGCCCTCGGCGATCGAACTGCCCTCGGTCGCGATCTCGCCGGTGGTGTAATAGCTGTAAAGCCCGGCCCCCATCGGATCGGCGATGGCGATCCTGACGCCCTTCGGCTGAAGCACCGCGGCCACCCCGGCCAGCGTCCCGCCCGACCCGACGGAACAGACGAACCCGTCGACCCCGCCCTCGGTCTGCGCCCAGATCTCGGGGCCAGTGCCCTCGACATGGGCCTGCCGGTTGGCCACGTTGTCGAACTGGTTGGCCCAGATCGCGCCCCTGGCTTCGCTCTGGGCCAGGCGTTCGGCCAGACGGCGCGAATAATGCACGAAATTGTTGGGCTTGCGGTAGGGCGCCGCCGGCACCTCGACCAGCTCGGCCCCCGCCAGCCGCAGCATGTCCTTCTTTTCCCGGCTTTGCGTCTCGGGGATCACGATCACCGTCCTGAACCCCATCGACGCCCCCACCAGCGCCAGCCCGATGCCGGTGTTGCCCGCCGTCCCCTCGACGATCGTGCCGCCCGGTTCCAGTTCGCCCCGCGCCACCGCGTCGCGAATGATGTAAAGTGCCGCGCGATCCTTGACTGATTGCCCGGGGTTGAGGAATTCGCATTTGCCAAGGATGGTGCAACCGGTCGCCTCGCTGACCTGCCTGAGGCGGATCAGCGGCGTGTTTCCGACAGCCTGCGAAAGATCCTCGGCGATCAGGGGACTGGACATGGGGGCGCTCCTTGACATGGCTTGCCCGCCCAGATGTAGGCCCTCGCAACGCGCAACTCAAGCAATCGGTTGATCCCCCGCCGCCGCCCTCAGCCGGGGCCGCTCGCGTTGCAGCCACAGCAGCATGAGCACGAGCGGCGCGTTGTTGGTCTCGCCGCTCTGCATCAGTTCCATGACCTCTTCAAATCCCAGGACATGGCTGCAGATATCCTCGTTCTCGGCCGCAACGCCACCCGGCCCCGCCGCGTCCCCAGGCAGATCGGCCAGCCCGAGAAAACAGTTGAAATACTCGCTCGAATAACCCGGAGACGAGTAGAAACCGCCGATCCGTTCAAGCCCGTTCATGCGCAACCCGGCCTCTTCCACCGCCTCGCGCCGTGCCGCCGTCTCGATGCTCTCGCCCGCGTCGATCCGCCCCGCGATCGGTTCGAGAAGCCAGGGAAACCGGTCGCCGCGCGCATAGGGGCCCATGCGGAACTGCTCGATCAGCATCACCCGGTCGCGCAGCGGATCATAGGGCAGGACAAGCGCCACATCCCCCGATATGAACACCTCCCGGGTGAGCCATTCGCTCATCCCGCCCGCGAACAGCGGATGGCGCAGCCGGTAGACCCGCGTGAGGAAATATCCCGCATGGCTCATCTGCGCCTCGGCCTCCTCGACGCGCCCGCGCCCGGCGTCGCTGCGCACCGTGACCGGCGCGTGCTCCGCCTCGGCCCGCGCCCGTGCCGCCGCCCTTGTCAGGATCATGCCATGGCGCGCCGCCACCTCGGCCCCCGAAAGTTGGCCGAAATATTCCATCACCTCGCGCGCCGCGTGCCGTGTCACCGGCCAGACCTCGCGCAGCCATGCCTCCAGCGACCACTCCGCGCCCGCCCGCCACAGCCCCGGCTGCGGGACATAGACCCGCGCCGAAATCGCGCCATCGGCGGTGAGCACCGTGACATCGCGCAGCTCGAATCCGAATCCCGATTCGTAGAAATCGAGCCGCTCAACCACCTCCTCCGGCACATCCTGCAACAGCACGCCCTCGCACGCCGCCCCGTCCCGCGCCTCGATCAGCGGAAAATCCTCGCCCTCGGCCTCTGCCACCCGGTATCCGGTCAGCCGCGCCGGAGTCGAATCAAGCGATCCGGCTTGCCGCCCCGAGACGATTTCCAGCAGTGGCGCATGGCGCAGCGTTCCGTAGAGAAAGATATTGGTCATCGCAAATCCCGGGTCCCTGCGGCTCAGGTCCAGCGACGATGCACGAACTCGGCCAGCACGCCCGCGGCGAGACCACCGACAAACAGCGTCGCTAGGATATTGAGATGCATGAGGTTCGCCCCAAAGTCGATCCCGAGTTGGAAAATGTCCACCACCGCCTCGACCGGCCCGTCATAACGCCGCGACAGCGCGAGGCGCAGCATTTCATTGAATGCCTGCGCGAACAGCCCCCAGAACACCATCGCCACAACCCCGGTCAGCCCGATGCTGAGCGCAGTGACATAATCGGTGCCCACGCGGCTGCCGATCACGACCCAGCCGCACAGCGCCGCGATCGCCAGGTTGACCAGCCGGAAAGAGCCGAACTGCGTCTCCGGCGGCATCACGGCCATCACCTGCCCGGTGACGACCCATGCGATCACCATCAGGAAGAACGCGGCAATCAGGCGGGCGGTTGTCGGCATCGGGTTCGGGTGTCCATTGTCATCTGCAACGGATCGCAGTTTCCGCCATGACCGCACATGGCGCAAGAGGCGCGATGCATTTTACCCCCTGCCGTCAACCCAAGGGCCACAGTCTGGCGCCACCGCCTCAGCGGCTGCTTTCATAGGCCGCCAATGCCCGCTCGCGCCCCGCTTTCAACCCGATCAGCGGCGCCGGCCGCGCATCCCCCGGCGCAAGGCCCCAGCTTTCGGGAATCGCCTCGTAAAAGCTCAGCGCCGTTGGCGTGGGCCGCGCCTGCCCCTCGGCCAGCCACCGGCGCCGGTATTGCCCGTCGGGGTCGAATTTCCCGGCTTGAGTCTCAGGGTTGAAGATGCGGAAATAGGGCGACGCATCCGGTCCCGATCCGGCCACCCATTGCCATCCCATCGCATTGTTGGCCGGGTCCCAGTCGGTCAGGCAGTCCTCGAACCACGCCTGCCCCAGCTTCCAATGCACCAGCAGATGCTTGGTGAGATACGAGGCCACGATCATCCGCGCGCGGTTGTGCATGTGCCCCGTCACATAGATCTCGCGCATCGCCGCATCGACGATATCGACCCCCGTGCGCCCCTGTTTCCAGGCCTGGAAATGCGGGTGCGCCGCGTCCTCTTCCCATGGAAACCGGTCCCAGCCCTCGCGCCAGTTGGCGTCAAGGATATGCGGCGTGTGATACATCAGGTGATGCGCGAAATCGCGCCACACGATCTGGCGCAGAAACGGCTCCGCCCCCGGATTGCCCGCCGCCCGCGCCGCCATACCCGCCGCCCAGACCCGCCGGGGCGATATCTCCCCCAGCGCGAGGTATTCCGACAGGCCCGACGTGGCCTTTTGCGCCACCATGTCTCGCCCGTCGCCATAGCCCGCCAGCCGCGCCTCGATGAAATCGCCCAGCCGCGCCTCCGCCGCCGCCTCGCCGGGTCTGCAATGGCGCGCGACCACCGCGGCGCCGCGCCGCATCGCCGCGCCCAGTGCCCAGTCGCCCATAGTCTCGCTGTGCGGCCACGCCTCGGGCGTGGCCAGGCGCGGCGTGGCCAGCGGATCGCCCGGGTCACGGGTCCGCACCGCCTTCCAGAACGGCGTGTAGACCTTGTAGAACCCGCCCGTGCCGGTCTCGACCGACCACGGCTCGTGCAAGAGATGCCCGCCATGGCTCTGCGCCGCGACCCCCTCGCAGCCAAGCGCGCTCTTGACTTCGCTATCACGCGCGCGCGACAGCGGATCGTAAAGCCGGTTCCAATGCACCGCCCGCGCGCCTGTCGCGGCAATCATGTCGCGCAACACGTCCAGCGCCGCGCCCGTCCTCAGGATCAACCGACCGCCCCGCGCTTCAAGCGCGCCCTGCAAGGCCCGCAATCCCTCGCCCACCCGCCATTTCGGCGCCGGCCCCAGACCATCGACCTGCATATCGCGAATGAACAGCGCGATCACCGGCCCGTCCTGCGCCGCCGCCCGCAACGCCGCATTGTCATCCAGCCGCAAGTCGCGGCGCACCCACCAGATCGCCGGCGCTGCCCGTTCCATGATCATGCCCCCGATTTCACGAGACTACGCCACCCCACCCGGCCCGGATCACAATTCGCGCTCCAGCGCCCCGATCAGCCGGTCGACCTCCTCGGAACTGGTGTAATGCACGAAGCTCAGCCGCAACACGCCGCGCTCCGGCTCCACTCCCATCGCCTTGAGCGCGCGCAGGGCATAGAAATCGCCGCCTCCCGCCATGATCCCGTGCCCGGCCAGCCGCCGCGCCGCCGCCAGCCCCGGCTCGCGCAGCGCCACCGCCACCGTGGGCGCGCGCCCCTCGGCCCGCTCCGGCCCCAGCAGGCGCAGATCGTTGCGCGCGCGCAGCGCATCAAGAAGCGGCTGCAACAGCCGCCCCTCATGCGCGCGCATCATGTCATGCACGGCCCGCGCCCGGTCCGCCGGGCCACCGCCGATGCCGTGATGCTCGGCCAGCGCATCGACATAATCGGCCATCCCCGCACAGGCCGCCACCTGCGCATGATCCGGCCCCGCCGGCGTGAACCGCTTGTAAAGCGTGTCGGCGTTGAAATAATGCGCCTGGTTGGGCAGTTGCGCACCAAGGTCGCGCCGGATCACCATGATCCCCTGATGCGGCCCATAGGTCTTGTAGGCCGAGAACAGGTAGATATCCGGCCCCAGCTCGCCCAGGTTCGGAAATCCGTGCGGCGCATAGGACACCCCGTCGACACAGACAAAGGCCCCCGCCGCATGGGCCATGGCGGTGATCTCGGTCACCGGATTGACCTCGCCGACCACGTTGGAGCAATGCGGGAAACACACCAGCCGGACGTTTTCATCGAGCAGGTTCTCCAACGCCGCCGGGTCAAGATGCCCGCTCTCGGGGTCGATCTTCCATTCGCGCAGCTCGATGCCCGCCTCGGCCAGCCGCCGCCACGGCCCGGTATTGGCCTCGTGATCCTGATCGGTCACCACGATCGCCTCGCCGGGCTTCATCCATTGCCGGACCGCCTGCGCCAGGACATAGGTGTTCTGCGTGGTCGACGGCCCGAACGAAAGCTCATCGGTCTCGACTCCCAGCATCGCCGCCAGCCGCGTGCGCGCCTCGTCCATCTCCTCGCCCCCCAGACGGCTGGCCTCATAGGGGCCATAGGGCTGCACCTTGCGCTCGCGATAGAACCGCGTCAGCCGGTCAATGACGAAACGCGACGTGTACGACCCGCCCGCATTCTCGAAAAACGCCTGGCCCTCCAGCGACGGCACCTCGAAGGCGGGAAACTGCGCCCGCGCGAATTCGTTATCCAGAGTCATCTGTGTCTCCCCGTGAACGCCTCGCGCCACTCAAGTTGAAAGCCCACCCGGACACAAGACCCACCGGGTTTCATCTTGCCAAAAATACTCATCTAAAACAAAAGGCCCCGCGACAGGCCCGGGCGCATTCCCGAATCCGCCTGTTGGCATGATAACGCTTATCGGCAGCCGAATTGCGCGGTTCGGGCCCCCGATTTGGTGACCAGCGCTATGGATGTTACCCTGTGACTCTAAGGAAGAGAGGTATTATGAATATTCCGACATGGACGAAACCCGCCGTTTGGGGGGCGATCGGTGGTGCCGTTGGCATGCTGATCGTCAGTTTGAGCGCAGGCTGGTTGGTTACCAGCGGAGCCGCCAGACAGACGGCCGAGCAACAGACCGAGAAGGCCGTGATAGCTGCATTGACGCCGATCTGCGTCGCGGAATTCCGCAAGGCCGCGACCACCCAACAGGAAATGCACATCGCGGCGCTGGAGGAGGAAAGCACGTGGGAGCAAGGCGACTATATCGAGGAACAAGGTTGGGCGACGCTGCCAGGCCAGGAACAACCGAATGACGACGTCGCCGAGGCCTGCGCCGAGCAGCTTCTCGACGCGTCTTCCACCTGATGAAAAATGAAGCGTGATTTGCTTGGCCGGTGATTGTGACGAAAGGCCCCCATGACGGGGGCCTTTTTTTGCGCGGTGTCCCCGGATGGACGCCCGGCCCAGCAATCCCTGCCGCAATCCCGGCGAAGGAAACTGACGAACTACTCTGGCAACCTTTCTGGCGACTTCCTATCACCAGCATAGTTCCATGTCCCAAATTCCAGAAAGGCCCCGCGGCATGCCGCGGGGCCTTTCCATGTGCGTTGTGACTGGCTCAGCGCTTCTCGGCAGCCAAGCCGCGCCAGATGGCATAGCACATGACAAGCAGCACCAACGTAAACGGCAACCCGGTCGAAATCACCGCCGATTGCAGCGCGGCAAGCCCACCACCAATCAAAAGCGCGATCGCGACCAGCCCCTCGAAGATGCACCAGAACACACGCTGGCTGACCGGCGCGTCGATCTTGCCACCGGCGGTGATCGTGTCGATCACGAGGCTGCCGGAGTCCGACGAGGTGACGAAGAACACGATCACGAGGATGATGCCGATCACCGAGGTGATCGTCGCCAGCGGCAACTCGGCAAGCATCTTGAACAGCTTCAGTTCAAGCGCCGCATCCTGCGCCCCGGTATAGCCATCGGCCACCACCTGATTGAGCGCGGTTCCGCCAAAGACGGTCATCCACAGGATGCACACGGTCGTCGGGATGATCAGCACGCAGGTGATGAATTCACGCACGGTACGGCCCCGGCTGACCCGGGCGATGAACATGCCGACAAAGGGTGACCAGGAAATCCACCATGCCCAGTAGAACGAGGTCCAGCCCTGGCTGAAGTTCACGTCCTCGCGTCCGATCGGGTTGCTGAGTGCCCAGATGTTCTGGAAATAGGCCCAGATACTGTCGAAAAACAGCGTGATCAGGAAGATCGGCCCGCCCACAAGGAACACGAACACCAGAAGCAGCGCCGCCAGCCCCATGTTGATCTCCGACAGCACCTTCACGCCACCGTCGAGACCGCGGATAACCGAGATCAGTGCCACCGCCGTGATCGCCGAGATCAGGATCACGAGCAGGAGCGGGTTGTTCGCAACACCCGATTCTTCGCTGTTGCCGTAGGTGATGCCCATGAAGGCGCGTGTGCCTTCGGCCGCTTCACCGCTGCCGAACAGGAATGTCAGACCCGAAGCCGTCTGTTCCGCGCCGAAGCCCAGCGAGGTCGCGAGACCGAACAGCGTGGCAAACACCGCCAGCGTGTCGATGATGTGGCCCCACCAGCCCCAGACACGATCGCCGAGAATCGGGTAGAAGGCCGAACGCAGCGTCAGCGGCAGGCCCTTGTTATAGCTGAACAAGGCCAGCGCCAGTGCCACCACGGCATAGATCGCCCAAGGGTGCAGACCCCAGTGAAAGATCGTCGCCGCCATACCCAGCCGTTGCGCTGCGGCCTCGTCACCACCCGCGGCCCCGGCCGGAGCCCAGTCGGTGCGCACGCCATCCTCGCCGATGGATGTCCCACCCAGCGAAGACGAGAAATGGCTCATCGGTTCCGAAACGCCGAAGAACAGGAGCCCGATGCCCATGCCGGCCGCGAACAGCATCGCGAACCAGCCGATATAGCTGTAATCCGGCGTTGCATCCGTACCGCCCAGCCTGACCGATCCGTAGGGCGTCACGATAAGCAGCAGACAGAAGATGACAAAAATGTTGGCGGCCCCCAGGAAGAACCAGTCAAACCCTTTTGTCACCTTGGCAAACAGCCAATCGAATACCGTGGCCGCCTGATCCGGAAGAGCGACCGCATAGATCACGAACGCAACCACCGCGAGGCCCGAAATCACGAAAACGGGGTTGTGGATGTCGAGTCCGAACGGCCCGATCTTCGGTTGAATGTTGTCCTGACCGACCTGGTAATCGGTCTCGATGATATCCGACTGGCCTTCCGGCTCAGGGATACCCTGGTCTGTCGTTTCCTCGGCCATGGAACGGCCTCCCTTTTCTTGTTTCCCTCGGTCCCCGGTCAGCCGCGCACGACCATGACCGAACATTTGGCATGCTCGGCGATCTTGCCGCCGTTGGATGGCCAGATGTAATCCATCACGTTGGGCATGTGGCTTTGCATGACGACCAGATCGGCGTCGACCTCCTTGATTGCACGCAAGAGAGCATCGTCCAGATCGGTGGCCGGATCGTGGCTGACCGCGGTATATTCATGGGTCTCGATGCCCCGGCTCTTTGCCTGATCCTGCGCGAACTCGGAAAGTTTGGCCTCGTATTCCTTGGGATTGTGCCCCATCGCGCCCGGCGTGGCGGCGGTCACCCCGACATAGGTCACCTTGGCCCCGTAATGCTTGGCCAGATCAGCCGCGCAAGTGAGCGCCCGTTCGAGGTCGGGTAGATGCGCCAGATCGACCGGCACCATGATTCTCGAAAACACGTCTCTCCCTCCATTTCGGCGCGAAAGAAGGCTCTTGGCGGCCTCTGGAGCAGCAATGGGTGGCCCCGTCTTTCGCACACATTCGGTTTCGGGGGTCCGCAGTGCCTCCGCGGGATGCCCCTTAGGCAATCAACCTAGACCGAAACCCGCCCATCAATCAAACAGATGCGGCGGATTTGCCGACAAATACGGCATTTTTTTCCGCCCGAATCGACACCCGAAACCGACGAAGCCGGCATGCAAAGGCATACCGCTGATGGCCACATGGTTCCGTGCTCCCGGCCCGGGCGCACCCACCGCGCCCGGCCGCTCTCAGCCGGTTTCCGCCAGCGCCGCGCGAATCTTCGCGGCCTGCGCCTCGAGGTCATCCATCTCGGCCATCTGCCCGGGCGGGCGCAGGCTCACGCCCTCGTGGCGGGGCAGCACGTGGTAATGCAGGTGAAACACCTCCTGCCCGCCCGGCGCCTCGTTGAATTGCTGCACCGTCACGCCGCCCGCATCAAGGGCGCGCATCACCGCATGCCCCATCTTCCGCACCGTGCGCAGACAGGCGATCAGCTGTTCGTCGCTGGCATCGAGCATGTTGCGCGCAGGCGTCTTGGGGATCACGAGGCAATGCCCGTCGGCACGCGGCATGATATCCATGAAGACATAGGTGTCCGCGTCCTCGTAAAGCTTCACGCTCGGGATCTTGCCGCGCAGGATCCTGGCAAAGATGTTGTCATTGTCATATGCGCTCATCGCCGCTGCCTCCAGATTCACGTTCGCCATGGTGTAGACCCATTCAGCTGCCTTGCAAACCGCAGGACGCTCCGACAAGGGCACGAGGGCGCGCGCCCTCGTGCTGCGGGGCCGCGCGGCCCCGCCTCCCTCCGGCAATCAGGCGTTCACATCCACCACGACCCGGCCCTTGACCTGGCCTTTCAGGATATCGCGCCCGAGCTCCGGCAGATCCGACAAGGTCGCGGGCCGGATCATCGCCTCGAGCTTCTCCATCGGCAGATCGCGCGCGATCCGCTCCCAGGCCCGCAGCCGGTTCTCATAGGGCTGCATCACCGAATCGATCCCCAGCAGGTTCACACCGCGCAGAATGAAGGGCGTGATCAGCGCCCCCTCGATCGCCGCGCCCCCGGCCAGGCCCACGGCGGCCACGCTGGTGCCGTATTTCATCTGCTTGAGAATACGGCCCAGCATCACGCCCGCCACGGCGTCGACACAGCCCGCCCATTGCTCGCCCTCCAGCGGCTTTTTCGTCACCTCGGTCAATTCCTCGCGCGGCACGATCCGGCTCGCGCCAAGGTCTTTCAGATAATCTTCGGTTTCCGGCCGCCCGGTCACCGCGGCCACCTCATGCCCCAGATGCGCCAGGATCGCGGTCGCGACCGAGCCCACACCGCCCGCGGCCCCGGTCACCAGAACCGGGCCGTGCCCCGGCTCCAACCCGTGATCCTCCAGCGCCATCACCGACAGCATCGCGGTCAACCCGGCGGTGCCCACCGCCATCGCCGCGCGCGTATCGAGCCCTTCAGGCAGCGGCACCAGCCAATCGGCCCGAACCCGCGCCTTCTGGGCATAGCCACCCCAATGCGCCTCGCCCACGCGCCAGCCGGTCAGGATCACCTTGTCGCCCGGCTTGTAACGGTCATCCGTGGAGGCCTCGACCGTGCCGGCAAAGTCGATCCCGGGCACATGCGGATAACGCCGCACCAACCCGCCCCCCGGCCCGACGCACAGCCCGTCCTTGTAGTTCACCGTCGAGTATTCGACCGCGACCAGAACCTCGGCCTCGGGCAGATCGTCCACCGCGATCTGTTTCACCGCGGCACTCGTCTTGCCGCTGTCCTCGTCCTTTTCCACCACAAGCGCGTTGAACATCTCAGCCTTCCTTTCCTCCGGGAGAGTCCCCGTCATTCATCTTGCTCCAAATACTCATCTTGTCCGGGCGACTTCGGGCCGACTTCGGGGCGACGCACCAGACCGGCAGACCGACCGTCTCCCGCCGCATGCCCCAGTCATGCCCAGAACATCTCGCGGACGCAAGCCGCGCGCACCCCGTCAGGCGTGATCACATCGACATCCGTGCCTTCTTCCCAATGTGTCATGCGCACCATCCCGATGGCCACGTTGGTCTCGAAATCCGGCGACCATGCGGCGCTGCTGATATGGCCCACCTCGATGTCACCGGCCATCACCGGCCACAGCCGGTCACAGCCCGGCACCCGGTCGCCATAGATCTCGATGGCCCGGATCTGGCGCACCGGCCCTTCCCGCGCCACCCTGAGCAGCGCATCGCGCCCGACACATCCGATCGCAGTCTGGGTGTTGCAGAACCGGCCCAACCCGCATTCATGCGGCGTGTTCTCATCGGTCATGTCATTGCCATAGCTGAGCAAGCCGCCCTCGATCCGCTCGATCAGGTTGGGACAGCCGGCATGCACATCCATCGACCGCCCCGCCTCCATCAGCGCAGCCCAGAGCGGCATCCCGATATCACCGCCCTCGACATAGATCTCGAAACCACCCTGCTTGGAATAGCCCGACCGCGCCACCACCAGTTGCCGCCCCCGGAACGCGAAAAGGCCAAAGCGGAAGAACCGCACCTTGCGCACCGCATCCCCGAACACCTCCGCCACCAGATCCTCGGCCAGCGGTCCCTGCACTGCAAGCGGGCTCACATCCGGCTCCTGGATCAAAACATCGAGCCGGAACCCGTGGGCCAGCCCCTTGACCCAGAAAAGCAGGTCGCTGTCGGCGATCGAGATCCACCAGCGATCCTCGGCCAGCTTCACCGCCACCGGATCGTTGAGCATGCCGCCGGTCTCATCCACGATCGGCACGTAATAACATTGCCCCGGCAGCATCGCGCGCAGATCGCGCGGGGTCAGCATCTGCACAAGCCGCGCCGCATCCGGCCCCCGGATCTCGATCTGGCGCTCGCAGGACACGTCCCAGACCTGCACCGCCGCCTTGAGATGGCGGTAATCCTCCTCGATGCTGCGGAAAACGGTCGGCAACAACATCCGGTTGTAAACCGTGTATGCCTTGACACCCGCCGCCTCGACACCCTCCGAGAACGGCGTCCGGCGCAGTCGGCGCGAAAGTGAAATCAAAGCCATGGTCCCCCCTCCGGCATGAAGGCCAGATCGCTGGTCCAGCCCGCACCACCCGCCGCCGTCACCATCGCGTGGACCTGGCCGCGGTGGTGGGTCTGGTGATTGAACATATGCGCCACGCAAAGCGCCATGGGTCTGGACACCTCGCGCCCTTGCGCCCCGGAAAACCAGGTCAGATCGCCGACCAGGTCGATCGCCCGCAACGCCTCGGCCCAGAGCAGGATGCGCCCGTCCATGCGGAAACGCTCCAGCGCCCAATCCGACAGCCGCGCGGTCATGGCGACACTCTCGGGGATGCCGGTTTCGGGACGCGCACCGCCATCGAACCGCGCCATCCACATCGCATCCCCCCAAAGCAGATGGTTCGCCGTCGCCAGAATCGAGCCGAAAAACGCGCCGCGATCCGCGCGACAGGCATCCTCGCCCAGCGACTCCATCGCGGCTTTCATCTGCTTGTTCTGCCAGGCGTTATAGCGTGCCATGGTCAGGACGAATTGTGGTGTGATCATCGCTCTCGATTGCCCGGCGCGTGCCACTGCGCCGCCCCCCATGCAGTACGGTTTCAAGACCCGGCGACTCGCCGTCGCACGCTCGAAGGTGCGGCCAATCAACATGCTCTGACAAGCGTGAATCGCAAGGCGGCCACGGCAACGCACATGAACTCGCGTGTTAAGCCGATCTTAACCCTGCCGCGCCCATCCTTGGGCATGGGCTTTGTGACTTCACCCATCAGCCCGGAAAACTGGCTGCGCAATCTCTTCATGTGCAAGGCGGTCCAGCAGGGCCAGATCGTTCGGCGCAAGCGACGCGATATCGAACGATATGTCGGCATGGACCGCTTTCGCGACGAGATTCGCCGCCGCGGCTTCCGCGCGGTCGAGAATCGCGGTCAGGTCCTGATCATCTGCAACCACGAACCGCTCCGCCGCATCGCCTGACACGCCCCCCAACTTCCGCCCCGCCGCGTCCCAAAAATCCTCCAAGGATTTTTGACCGAATTCTTCGGAAGAATTCGGGAGCTCAACCCTTCCCAAACGCCCCTAACGGGCCTATATTCATAGTGTTCCTTAGGGAACTATGGACATAAACGCGCTCGTAATAAGCGGATCGGACCCGGGGGCGGTACCCGGCGGCTCCACCAGAAAACCCTTGTTGGGGGACCATGGGGCCGAAACAGGATCGACGAACGTCTAAAGGGGTTTGCTTTGTCCCGGTGAGGTACCACCGTTATCGGTCCGTAAAGCATAATTGCCAACAACAATCATGCTCCGGTCGCAGTTGCCGCGTAAGCGGTAACAAGACCGAAACCTAAGCCCTCTCGCCTAGCAGCGTGAGGCGGGGTCCGCAGGCACCTGGCAACAGAAGCCTGCACCTTCCCCCGTTCTAGCACCCGCAACACCGGATCGCGGCACAGTCGCCGCCGTATGGCGCCCGCACCAAAAACCCCGCCCGGGGCCTTTCTCTTTTCCTCGAATCGCTTATGCTCAGCAGCGAGCGAAACCGCGGAAAGGGTCCGGACCACATGTCGCGCAGCATCGATTACGGCAACCTGATGCACCGTGCCATGCGCGGGCTCATCCAGGAGGTGCTTTGCGATGTCGCCGACCATGGCCTGCCCGGCGCGCATCATTTCTTCATCACCTTCGACACCACCCATCCCGAGGCCCAGCTCGCCGACTGGCTGCGCGACCGCTACCCCACGGAAATGACCGTGGTGATGCAGCACTGGTTCGACAATCTCGACGTGACCGATGACGGCTTCTCGGTCACGCTCAATTTCGGCGACGCGCCCGAACCGCTTTACATCCCCTATGACGCGATCAAGACCTTCGTCGATCCGTCCGTCGAATTCGGCCTGCGCTTCGAGACCCACAGCGACGATGACGATGGCGACGATGATCCCGGCGAAGGCCCGGGCGATCCCGCCGCGGACGACGCCGGGCCGGAAGACACGCCCCAGGATGCCGAGGTGGTCAGCCTCGACAGTTTCCGCAAGTAACCCTGCCTGCGAATCCCTTTTCCGCCACATGAGGACGTGCCGATGACCGAAACACCGACCCGCACGGAAACCGACAGCTTCGGCCCGCTCGACGTGCCCGCAGACCGCTACTGGGGCGCCCAGACCCAGCGCTCGCTGATCAACTTCCCGATCGGCTGGGAACGTCAGCCGGTGGCTCTCATCCGCGCGCTCGGCGTCATCAAGCAGGCTTGCGCCGGGGCCAACACCGAACTCGGCCGGCTCGACTCCGCTCGCGGCGAGGCGATCGCCAGCGCGGCCGCCGAGGTGGCCGAGGGCCGGCTCGACGATCATTTCCCGCTGGTCGTCTGGCAGACCGGCTCGGGCACCCAGACCAACATGAACGCCAACGAGGTGATCGCCAACCGCGCGATCGAGATCATGGGCGGGGTGCTCGGCTCCAAGGAACCGGTCCACCCCAACGATCACGTCAACATGGGCCAGAGCTCGAACGACACCTTCCCGACCGCGATGCATATCGCCACCGCCACCATGGCGCATGACGTGCTGCTGCCCGGCCTCGCCAGGCTCCACGGCGCGCTCGAACAGAAGGTCCGCGATTTCGACGGCATCATCAAGATCGGCCGCACCCACACCCAGGACGCCACCCCGCTCACCCTGTCGCAAGAATTTTCCGGCTATCTGCACCAGGTCGCGATGGGCATCGCCCGGGTGAAATCCGCCTTGCCGCGGATCTACGAACTGGCCCAGGGCGGCACTGCCGTCGGCACCGGCCTCAACACCCCGCGCGGCTGGGCCGAGGATGTGGCGGCGCGGATGGCCCGGATCACCGGCCTGCCCTTCACCACCGCCCCCAACAAGTTCGAGGCGCTGGCTGCCCATGATGCCATGGTCGAGATGTCGGGCGCGCTGCGCGGCGTCGCGGTCTCGCTCTACAAGATCGCCAACGACATCCGCTTCCTGGGCTCCGGCCCGCGCTCGGGCCTGGGCGAGCTGATCCTGCCCGAGAACGAGCCCGGCTCCTCGATCATGCCCGGCAAGGTCAACCCGACCCAGTGCGAGGCGCTCACCCAGGTCTGCGCCCATGTCATGGGCAATGACGCCGCCGTCGGATTTGCCGGCTCACAGGGGCATTTCGAACTCAATGTCTACAAACCCATGATGGCCTATAACGTGCTGCAATCCATGCAGCTTCTCGGCGACGCGGCAACAAGCTTCACCGACAACCTTGTGCAGGGGCTCAAGGCAAACGAGGCGCGCATCGAACGGCTGATGCGCGAGAGCCTGATGCTGGTGACCGCCCTAGCCCCCGAGATCGGCTATGACAATGCCACCAAGGTCGCCAAGACCGCGCACAAGAACGGCACCACCCTGCGCGAAGAGGCGGTGCGGCTGGGTTTCGTCGATGAGGCGACCTTCGACCGTATCGTGCGCCCCGAGAAAATGGTGGGGCCTTCCTGAAAACGGGACATCCTGAATGGCCGGACTCGTCAACCTCAACAAGGCCCGCAAACAGGCGGAGCGCGCGAAGAAGAAACGCCAGGCCGATGAAAACGCGGTCAAGCACGGGCGGAGCAAAGCCGCGAAAACGCTGGCCCGTGCGCGCACCGACAAGGCCGCCCGCGCGCTTGACGGCAAACGGCGCGCGGACTGACCGCGCGTGACTCGCCCCGTGGCCCGCCCTGTCAAACACTCGCTCACCCTGCGCGGACACCGCACCTCGGTTTCACTCGAAGCGGAATTCTGGCAGGCCTTCCGCGAGATCGCCGCCGAACGTGGCCAGCCCATAAACGCGCTCGCCGCCGAAATCGACGAAGCGCGCGATTTCGACACCGGCCTCGCCTCGGCGATCCGGCTTTTCGTGCTGCGCCACTACCGCGACAAGACGTAGGGCGGTTCGTGCAAGCCGTTACCCGAGCAGACCCCTGCATCTCTCGGTCTGGGAAGAGAAAAGAGGGCAGCGCCCGACCCGGGGTGGGTGCGAAGCGCCTGCCCTTGGGGCGGGGCGGGCGCAGCCCGGGCCGCAAGCAGCCCAGGCGGAGTTGATTGGATCGAGTGCAACGCCCTATAATCGCAGACAGGTTGACGACGGGCGACCAGCCGCCCGGGTGGTCGCGACGGGCAGGTGAATCCGACCGGACGGGATGTGCTTCAGCGTCTTTCGCTCAGGCGGATCGAGTTCATTTCTTACCCAACCCGGGACGGGCGCTGCCCTTTCGTCGGGCGCCAGCCGATTCCCATTCGCCGCAACACGCCATAAATGCAAGCCTCGCCCCCCTCACTCCTCCGTGCCCAGCTTCTCCTCGACCTCCGCCGCCAGCGACTCGGCGCGCGCGGCCAGTTCGGCCATGGTCTCGGTCACGCTTTCGGGTACCACCGGCACCTCGACCCGCTCGGGTTCGGGCGCGGGCGTGTTTCGCAGCCGCTCCAGTTCGGACTCAAGCTCCTGCATCTGCCCCTGCATCGCCATGAGCCTGTCCTCGACCCCCGCCGTCTTGTCGGCCAGCATCAGCCCCGCCATCAGCAGCATCCGCGCCTCGGGCAGGCGCCCGATCTGCTCGGTCAGCACGCCGGCCTCGGTATCCAGCATCGCCGCGGCGGCGTGGAGATAATGTTCCTCACCCTCCTGGCAGGCCACCTCGAAGGCGCGCCCGCCGATCATGATTTCCACCTCGGGCATCAGGCCCCCTCCCCTTGATCGTCGCTCAGCAACGGCTCCATCGCCGACAGGATCGCGCCGGTCTCGGCCGCATCCGCCGCCCGCGCGGCGCGCAGCCCCTCCAGTTCGGCCAGCATCGCCTTGTTGATCAGATGCGCCTCGCCGACGCCCTGCTCATTGGCCTCGCGCAGCGCCACGTTCGAGGCGCGCAGCTGATCGTTGGCCGCGCGCAGCCGCTGCAACTCGGTGTCGAGCGTCGCCAGCGCCCCGGCCTGTTCCTCGGCCCGCGCGGTCACCTCGGCCAGCTTCGCGTCCTGGCGGGCATGCAATGTCCTGATCCGCTCCTCGAGTTGCGCGGTGACAAGCTTCTCGTCCTCCAGCGCCGCCCGCAATTCCTCGACCTCGGACTCATCGACCGCCACCTGCGCGCCCAGATCGCCCAGATCGCTCAGCCCGCGACCGATCCGGTCCAGCGCCGCGGTGATGCGACGCTCCAGTTCCACGATATCCTCCTGGCTCATGTCCTGCCCTCTCGACCCCCGTATTCCAGTCCTGCGTTCCCGCTCTGTGTTCCGGCCCTGCGTTCCAGTCCCGTATTCCGGCCCCTGTTTCCGGCTTGACCGGGACGCAAAACCGCCCTTTGCGAATCATCCGCCCCGCGCCAGACTGCTTCAAGAGTAAAGCCTTTCGCCTTGTTTCCAAACCAGGAAAGGGCCTTGCCCCCCAACCCGGGCAGGGTCCGACCCGATACAAAGCCGATTTCGCGCATTTGCCCCGCCCGCGCAGGCTGATAAGAGCATGGCGCGAGTCGCCCGCAAAACGCCGGGCCAATGCCCGTCCATCGCATGTCAACCAAAGGAACCCGACCCTTGGATATCGCCGCCCTCCGTGCCGCCCACCCCGATCACTGGATGCGCGCCGCCGCCATCCGCACCCTCACGATCGATGCCGTCGCCGCCGCCAATTCCGGCCATTCCGGCATGCCGATGGGCATGGCCGATGTCGCCACCGTGCTTTACGCGCGCCACCTCAAGTTCGACTCCGCCGCCCCCGACTGGCCGGATCGCGACCGTTTCATCCTGTCGGCCGGGCATGGCTCGATGCTGCTCTATGCGCTGCTGCATCTCACCGGCTACCCCGAGATGACGCTCGATCAGTTGAAGAATTTCCGCCAATGGGGCGCGATCACCGCCGGTCACCCGGAATACGGCCATGCCCCGGGGATCGAGACCACCACCGGCCCGCTCGGCCAAGGCCTTTCCAACGCCGTCGGCTTTGCCATGGCCGAGGAAATCCTGCGCGCCCGGCTCGGCAAGGCGCTGATGGATCACCACACCTATGTCATCGCCGGTGACGGCTGCCTGATGGAGGGTGTCAGCCAGGAGGCCATCACCCTCGCCGGGCGGCATCGGCTGGGTCGCCTCATCGCCTTCTGGGACAATAACAGCATCACCATCGACGGCGCCGTGGAGCTGTCCGACCGCACCGATCAGCCCGCCCGCTTCCGCGCCGCCGGCTGGCACGTGCAGGAAATCGACGGCCACGACCCCAAAGCGATCGACGCCGCGATCACCGCCGCCAAGGAGAGCCCGCTGCCCTCGATGATCGCCTGCAAGACCCATATCGCGCTGGGCCACGCGGCACAGGACACGTCCAAGGGCCACGGCGCGCTGACCGACCCGGGCCAGCTTCAGGACGCCAAGGCCGCCTATGGCTGGACCACCGGCCCGTTCGAGATCCCCGCCGAGATCAAGGCGTGGTGGGAAAAAGTCGGCAGCCGCGGCAGCGCCGCCCACGCCGAATGGCAGGCTCGCCTCGATGCCCTGTCCGAGCGCCGCCGTGCCGAATTCACCCGCATCTTCGCGCGCGACCTGCCCAAGTCACTCGCCTCGCGCATCCGGGCGCTGAAGAAACAGATCGCCGACGAGGCGCCCAAACTGGCGACCCGCAAGAGCTCGGAAATGGTGCTCGAACTGGTCAACCCGGTGCTGCCCGAAACGGTCGGCGGTTCGGCCGATCTCACCGGCTCGAACAACACGAAAACCGGCGATCTGGGCGTGTTCGACACCGACAGCCGCAAGGGACGCTACATCTATTGGGGCATCCGGGAACATGGCATGGCCGCCGCGATGAACGGCATGGCGCTGCATGGCGGCATCCGCCCCTATGGCGGCACCTTCATGGCCTTCACCGACTACGCCCGCCCGGCGATGCGGCTCGCCGCGCTGATGGGCATTCCGACCGTCTTCGTGATGACCCATGATTCCATCGGCCTGGGCGAGGACGGCCCCACCCACCAGCCGGTCGAGCATCTCGCGATTTCGCGCGCCACCCCCAACACCCGGGTCTTCCGCCCCGCCGACACGGTCGAAACGGCCGAAGCGTGGGAACTGGCGCTGATGTCGAAAACCACGCCTTCGGTGCTCTCGCTCACCCGCCAGGGCCTGCCGACCGTTCGCACCGAGCACAAGACCAAAAACCTCACCGCCCAGGGCGCCTATGTGCTGGCCGAAGCGACCGGCAAGCGCCGCGCGATCCTGCTGGCCACCGGCTCCGAGGTGTCCATCGCGCTGGCCGCCCGCGCGTTGTTGCAGGAAGACGGCATCGGCACCCGCGTCGTCTCCATGCCCTGCTGGGAGCTGTTCGCGGAACAGAGCGAAAGCTACCGCCGCAAGGTGCTGCCCGCCGGCCCGGTCCGCGTCGGCGTCGAGGCGGCGGTGCGCATGGGCTGGGATCGCTGGCTCTGCGGCGAACGCGGCCGCGAGGCGAAATCGGGCTTCGTCGGCATGGAGGGTTTCGGCGCCTCCGCCCCCGCAGATGTGCTCTATGAGAATTTCGGCATCACACCACAGGCCGTGGCCGACAAGGTCAGATTCCTGCTCTGATGCGCAAGCCACGGGATCGCGCCAACCCCGGAATTTTTCGAAAATTCCGGCCCGTTTTCTTCGAAAGAAAACGGCGCGCGCCCCTCACGCTCGCCCTGGAGTCGCGTCCCTTCCCGGGGGCTTGCCCGGCCTCGACATCCTGCGCCACCATGCGCATCGGAATCCCGCGCGCACCGGCACAACGCGAAAGGCCCCACCATGATGTCAGGCTGGTCGACACCGGAATTGCTCGCAGGCTTCGCGCTGGCCGCGATCGTGGTGCTGGTCAGCGGAATTCGCCTGACCGGGCTGGCTGACCGGCTGGCCGATCGCACCGGCCTGGGCGAGGCGATCTCGGGCGCGGTGCTGCTCGGCGCCGCCACTTCGCTCAGCGGCACGATCGTGTCGATCACCACCGCGCTCGATGGCCATGCCTCGCTCGCCTATTCCAACAGCATCGGTGGCATCGCGGCGCAGACCGCCTTTCTCGCCCTTGCCGATCTCACCTATCGCAAGGCCAATCTCGAACATGCCGCGGCCGAACTGTCCAACGTGTTCCAGGCCATCGTGCTGATGGTGCTGCTGACCCTGCCGCTCCTCGCGATGACAACGACCGAAACCGCGATCCTCGGCGTTCACCCGGTGTCGCTGGTCATTCCGGTGATCTATGTCAGCGCGCTTTTCGCCACCCGCTCCATGCGCGAAACGCCGATGTGGCGTCCGGTCCAGACCACCGACACCCGCAAGGACACCCCCGAGCGCGAAGGCCGCCGAACGCGGCAACTCAGCACCCCGCGCCTGTTCGCGCAGTTTCTTCTCCTCATGCTCTTGATGGGTCTGGCGGGCTGGGTGATCGCCAAGACCGCGACCCGGATCAGCGGTCGGCTGGACCTGTCGGAAACGCTCGTGGGGGTGCTGGCCACCGCCGTGGTCACATCGCTGCCCGAACTGGTCACGACGCTGGCCGCCGTGCGGCGCGGTGCGCTGCAACTGGCGGTGGGCGGCATCATCGGCGGCAACACCTTCGACACGCTGTTTCTCACCGCCGCCGATGTCGCCTATCGCGACGGCTCGCTTTATCATGCCGTCGGGATGGGGGATTATTTCTGGAACGTCGTGGCGCTCCTGATGACCGGCATTCTTCTCGGCGGGCTGACCCTGCGCCAGCGCCAGGGTCCGGGCCGCATCGGGATCGAGAGCCTGGCACTGCTGCTGGTCTATGCGGGGGCGATCACGCTTCAGATCACGACCGGCCCCGCCTGAGGCGCGCACGCCGCGTTAACCGGATTTCGGCCCGCGAATGCCGCGCTGCGGCGGTGCACGTCCGGCAGCCGGGAAACAGCCGGGAGTCACCCCCCGATCTTGCCGCGAATAATCATGTTAACGCCGACCCGCGCCGCAGCGCGGCATCGGTCACGCCTTGCCCTTGAACACCGCCTGCCAGACCGGCCCGATCACCCGCGTCGCGAGCGGAATCAGGAGCACCCCGAGCGCCAGCCCCACCGCGGCGTCCATCGCCGCCGTCAGCCCCCATCTCAAGGCGCCGCGCCATGCCGGGTCCACCCCGTCCACCGCCGCCGCGGCGATCTCATTGACCGTCTCGTAAGGCCCGTGCACGCCCATTTCATGCAGCGCATGCAGGATGATCGATCCACCGACCCACAACATCGCCACAGTGCCGATCACCATCAAGAGGTTGAGAAAACCCGGCATGCCCCGCACGATCCCCCGGCCCAACGCACGCGACAGTCCCAGCCGTCCGCGCAGGCTCATCCACAATCCGACGTCATCGGCCTTCACGATCAACGCCACGCTGCCATACACCACCACCGTGATCGCCACCGCAACCACCGCCAGCGTCGCCGCCTCGAGCCAGATCGTGTTCTTCGGAATGTTGGCCAGCGCGATGGTCATGATCTCGGCCGAGAGGATGAAATCCGTCTTGATCGCACCCGCCACCTTTTCCTTTTCCAAGTGGGTCGGATCGCCCACCCCATGGTCGGCCTTATCCCATTGCTTTTCATGCGGAAAAACCTTGTGCCAGAGCTTTTCGGCCCCCTCGAAACTCAGATAGGCCCCGCCCAGCATCAACAAGGGCGCGATCAGCCAGGGCGCGAAACTCGACATCAAGAGCCCCGCCGGCAGCAGGATCAGCAACTTGTTGCGCACGGACCCCAGAGCGATCTGCCCCACGATCGGCAATTCCCGTTTTGGATCGAATCCATGCACATAGGCGGGCGTCACGGCCGCATCGTCGATCACGGCCCCCGCCGCCTTGGCCCCGGCCTTGGCCGCCTGCGCCGCCACGTCGTCAACCGACGCCGCCGCCACCTTGGCGATCGCCGCCACGTCATCCAACAGTGCCAAAAGCCCACTCATACCCTGCCCCTCCGGCCAGATGATCCTTGCGGCCACCCCTTACACGACCCCACCCAGAGAGGCCAGCGGCTCGCATCGCCCGCCCGGGCCGATGTTAGCGCAACCCCTTGCAAGTTAACGCTAACGCGCTCGGATAAGATGCGCGCGCCCCCTTTTCGTCCTGAAGGAAGCGACGTAAGACATGCGCAGATCCATTGCCCAGGAAGGAGTCACCGCCGATGACCATCAAAGTCGGGATCAACGGGTTCGGCCGCATCGGTCGCTGCACGCTCAGCCATGTCGCCGCCTCAGGGCGCGACGATATCGAGGTGATCAAGCTCAACGCCACCGGCCCGATCGAGACCGCGGCGCACCTGATCAGGTATGACAGCGTGCATGGCCGGTTTCCCGGCGACGTGACGATCGGCGAGGGCACGATGAACCTGGGCCGCGGCGACATCGAGGTTTTCTCGACCTATGATCTCGACGCGCTCGACTGGTCGGGCTGCGACGTGGTGCTCGAATGCACCGGCAAATTCAACGACGGCACCAAGGCCGATGTCCACATCCGCAACGGCGCGCGCAAGGTGCTGCTCTCGGCCCCGGGCAAGAACGTGGACAGGACCGTCGTCTACGGCGTCAACCACGATCAGTTGACCGCCGATGACCGGATGATCTCGAACGGCTCCTGCACCACCAACTGCCTCGCCCCGGTGGCCAAGGTTCTGCATGACGCGGTGGGCATCGAGGCGGGCATCATGACCACGATCCATGCCTATACCGGCGACCAGCCCACCCATGACCGGCGTCACAATGACCTCTACCGCGCCCGCGCCGCGGCGATGTCGATGATCCCCACCTCCACCGGTGCCGCCAGGGCACTGGGCGAGGTGCTGCCCGAACTGGCCGGGCGTCTCGACGGCTCGGCGATCCGCGTGCCCACCCCGAACGTGAGCGCGGTCGATCTCACCTTCACCGCCGCCCGCGACGTAACGGTGGACGAAATCAACGCTATCATGGAAACGGCGGCCAACGGCCCGATGAAGGGCATCCTGGGTTACGAGCCCGCGCCGCTTGTCTCGACCGATTTCAACCACACCGAGGAAAGCTCGATCTTCGCCCCCGCCCAGACGAGGGTGATCGGCAAACGCCTCGTGCGCGTGCTGGCTTGGTATGACAATGAATGGGCCTTTTCGTGCCGCATGGCCGACATGGCCGTGGCGATGGGCCGCCTCTGACGGCGGCCCCAGCCCGACTTGCCTGCCCGGCTTGATTGGCCGACTTCTCTGCCCGGCTTGATTGACCCGGCGGGCTGGGGCATACCCTGTGCCAGAGCCGCAGGGCCGGTTTCACATCGCAAGGCAAGCCATGACCAACCAGATCGCCATCGGACTCGGCCTCGTCATCCTGGGATTGATCGGCCTCGACTGGTATCTGACCGATGCGACCGGCACGCTCTTCCTGATCCGCAAGGGCACCGACCTGATCGAATGGATGGCCTTCTGGCGCTGAGCCGCCGGTTCACGGCCCGAAACGTCGTCACCGCCCCAGCTTGGCCAGCAGTTTCTCGTTCACAGCTGGGGGCACGAACTTCGATACATCCCCGTTCAGCCGGGCAATTTCCTTGACCAGTTTCGAGGCGATCGCCTGGCGCCGCGCATCCGCCATCAGGAACACGGTCTCGACACTGTCATCCAGCGCCCGGTTCATGCCGACCATCTGGAATTCATATTCGAAATCGGCCACCGCCCGCAGCCCGCGAACGATCACCCGCGCCCCCACGTCATGCGCGCAATCGATAAGCAGGTTCTCGAACGGATGCGCCACGATCTCGGTTCCCGTGTCCTTGGCCAGGGCGGCGCATTCCTCCTCGATCATCTCGACCCGCTCCTCGAGATCGAAAAGCGGCCCCTTGTCGCGGTTGATCGCGACCCCGATCACCAGCTTGTCCACCAACAGCGTCGCGCGCCGGATGATGTCGGTATGTCCATAGGTGATCGGGTCAAAGGTGCCCGGGTAAAGGCCGATGCGCATGAGAGCCTCCCCTTCTGCGGTTGCGCAATACTCTTTTGCCGCCATGCAGCATCAACACGGCAATTGCAAGGCGGAACCCCGGCCGGCATCCACGCCCAAGGCTCAACGCCCCATGATCATCCCTTCAAGCGCGCCCTTCTCCATGGCCAGTTCCTCCAGCCGCGCCTTGACCACGTCGCCGATGGTCACGATCCCGACCAGATCCTCCCCCTCGACCACCGGCATGTGCCGGAACCGCCCGTTGGTCATCCGCGCGAGCACCGAGTCCGCGGTCTCGCTTTTCGTGCAGCTGACCGGGTTGCGGGTCATCATCTGGTCGACCGTCTCGCTCAGGCAGACCGCACCGCGCAGCGCGAGACTGCGCACGATGTCACGCTCGGACAGGATGCCATCGGCGCGGCGTCCATCCTTCGACACGATCACCCCGCCGATGCGCCGCTCGGCCAGGATCTGCGCCGCCTCGGCCACCGATGTGCCGGGTTCGACCGTGATCACCGAGTGATCGCCCTTGGATTTCAGAATCTGATGCACGAGCATGGCCTGTCCCTCCGTTTGAGCGCCGCATGTTCAGCGTTGCCGGGAAGCCGCAATCTGTCAAGTCAGCCGTTCAAGCCGCGCAACTTCGCGCCGCACGCCCTCGCTCAACAGCGCGGCAAACCGGCTCAGGCGTTCGACCCGGCGGTCATCCTCGTGGCGAATCAGGTAAAAACTCCGCGTCAGGCTGAAATCGCGGGTCAGGATCTTGCGCACCCCCGGCGCCGCGGGCAGGGCAAAATCATGCACCACGCCCAGCCCCCCGCCCTGCCGGATCCAGTTGAACTGCACCGAGACCGAGTTCGAGGCCAGCGCCACCCGCTCGATCCCCAACTCGCCCAGATAGTCCAGCTCGGCGTCGAAGATCATGTCGGGAATATAGCCGATCATCCGGTGCCCGCCGAGATCGTGCAAATCGTTCACCGGCCCGTGGCGGCGCAGGTAGAGATCGGACGCCGCCAGATGCAGCCGGTAATCGGTCAGTTTCGAGACCAGCAACCGCCCGGCACTTGGCGGACTCACCCCGATCGCCATGTCGGCCTCGCGCTTGCTGAGGTTGAAGACCCGCGGCAGGGCGACGATCTGCACCTCCAGTTCGGGGTTCTCCTCGACGATGGCCGCACAGACCTGCGGCAACAGGAAATTGGCCGCCCCATCCGGCGCGCCCAGCCGGATCTGCCCCGACAAGGCCCCGCCCCGCCCGGCCAGGTCGTCCAGCGCCTCGCCCATCGCCGCCTCGGCGCGCGCAACATGGGTCATCAGCCGCTGCCCCTCGCCGGTCAGCGCATAGCCCTGCGGCGACTTGGTGAACAGGATCACGCCCATGTCACGTTCGAGCCGGGCCACCCGCCGCCCCACCGTCGCCGCATCGAGCCGCAATCGCCGACCCGCACGCGACAGGCTCTCGTCGCGGGCCACGGCCAGGAAACACCGCATGTCATCCCATCGTGGCTGCATCGGCCCGACCTCCTTTTCCCGCCCTGCCCGCATGCGCAACCGAATTCCGTCACGGAATTCGGCCCGGAATTTTTGAAAAATTCCGCCCGCGCGCGGCCGGGGTGTCATGCAAAATTGCAAAACGGACTTTGGGTAACTACCTCTTTTCACCTCAAATGCGCAAGGCTATCCTGCCGCGGAACGATACCCGAGGAGGATCCGATGCAAGAACTGACCCATTACATCAACGGCGAACATGTCAAAGGCACGTCCGGGCGCTTTGGCGATGTCTACAATCCCGCCACCGGCGAGGTGGTCGCCAGGGCCCCGCTGGCCTCGACCGCCGAGGTCGAAAAGGCGGTCGAACTGGCCGCCGCCGCGCAACCGGCCTGGGGCGCCACCAACCCGCAGCGCCGGGCCCGCGTGCTGATGAAATTCGTCGATCTCCTGAACCGCGACATGGACAAGCTCGCCGAGGCGCTCTCGCGCGAGCATGGCAAGACCCTGCCCGACGCGGCCGGCGACGTGCAGCGCGGCCTTGAGGTCGTGGAATACTGCATCGGCGCGCCGCAAATGCTCAAGGGCGAGTTCACCGACGGCGCCGGCCCCGGCATCGACATGTATTCCATGCGCCAGCCGCTGGGCGTTTCGGCCGGCATAACCCCCTTCAACTTCCCCGCCATGATCCCGATGTGGATGTTCGCGCCCGCGCTGGCCTGCGGCAACGCCTTCATTCTCAAGCCGTCCGAGCGTGACCCTTCCGTGCCGCTCATGCTGGCGGAGCTGATAGAAGAGGCCGGCCTGCCCAAGGGCCTCTTGCAGGTCGTGAACGGCGACAAGGAAGCGGTCGATGCGATCCTGCACAACCCGGTGATCCAGTCGGTGGGCTTCGTCGGCTCGACCCCGATCGCCGAATACATCTATGGCACCGGCTGCGCCAACGGCAAGCGGGTGCAGTGCTTTGGCGGCGCCAAGAACCACATGATCATCATGCCCGATGCCGACATGGACCAGGCCGCCGATGCGCTGGTGGGCGCGGGCTATGGCGCGGCAGGCGAACGCTGCATGGCGATCTCCGTGGCCGTGCCCGTGGGCGACGAGACCGCCGATCGCCTGATTGAAAAACTCGTGCCGCGCATCGAAAGGCTCAAGGTCGGCCCCTATACCGATGGCAACGATGTCGATTACGGCCCCGTCGTGACCGCCGCCGCCAAGGCCAATATCGAGCGCCTCGTGCAGTCCGGCATCGACCAGGGCGCGAAGCTCGTCGTGGACGGGCGCGGCTTCTCGCTCCAGGGCTACGAGGACGGCTTCTTCGTCGGCCCGCATCTTTTCGACAACGTCACCCCCGACATGGACATCTACAAGACCGAGATCTTCGGGCCGGTCCTGTCGACCGTGCGCGCGGGCAGCTACGAAGAGGCGCTCAAGCTGGCGATGGATCACGAGATGGGCAACGGCACCGCGATCTTCACCCGCGACGGCGACGCCGCGCGCGATTTCGCCAGCCGGATCAATATCGGCATGGTCGGCATCAACGTGCCGATCCCGGTGCCGCTGGCCTATCACACCTTCGGCGGCTGGAAGAAATCGGTGTTCGGCGATCTCAACCAGCACGGCCCCGACGCGTTCAAGTTCTATACTCGCACCAAGACGGTGACGGCGCGCTGGCCCTCGGGCTTGAAGGAAGGCGGCGAATTCCACTTCAAGCCGATGGACTGAGGCCTCCCGCATGGATGCATCGCGCGGATTGAAACGCGCGATGCATCGCGTTAAACCCCTGTCATGCCACTGACATTCCACATATTGCCCGACCTGGGCCTGGTCTATGTCCGCTACTCCGGGGCGATCCGTCTCGACGAGACCCTCGACGCCTTTGCCGAATACGCCAAACACCCCGATTGCCGTCCCGGACAGAAACAGCTCGTCGACCTGCGCGAGGTCACCGAGGTCGATTTCGATTACCCCGCATTGTTCAGGATGCAGGCCCAAAAGGCCGAGCGGTTCCATGTGCCCGGGGCGTCCACACTCGTCGCCTATCTCGCCGGATCGCCCGAAACGATCCGCGTCGCCCGGACGGCCCAACGCTCGTGGGACGGTATCTCCGACGTGATCGCGCGCATGTTCACCGACGAGGCCGATGCGCTCGGTTTTCTCGGTTTGCCCCAGACCAACCTGCGCGCCCTTCTGGTGCGGACGGCCTGAGCCGCGAACTGTGCCAGCACCGGAGCGACCTGCGCCCGGGAGATCCCGGTCTCGTTGTCGATATCCTGCACCTTCCCGGGTCTGTGATCGCGTTGATCGGCCAATCCGGCAGATCACGGACACAGGTTTCAACCCGCCAAGGTTCAATCGCCGCTACACCTGCCACTATCATGCAACACCTGACCCGCTGCATGAGAATTCATGCTTTCGGACCGGCGAAGGATCGGTAGAGTTGAAATTGCATTCCACTACCATAACATGAATATCCCCTGATGCCCGTCACCTACGACATCGACAAGAGTGCCCATCTCGTCACCGCACGCTACGCGGGCGAGGTGAGCCTCGACGAGATATCCGCGATGTTCGCCCGCTATGTCGAGGATCCCGATTTCTGCATCGACCGTCCTCATCTGGCCGATCTCTCCGCCGTTACCGGCACCGATATCGGCTTTGCAGAAACCTATGCGCTGTTTTCCATGTTCCTGCGCCACTACACGCAAGCGGGCAACCATCTGCGCATCGCGGTTTATGCCCCCGACCCGGTTTCCTTCGGGATCGCGCGGATTTTCCAGAATCTCGCGGAAAGCTCGGATGCGATCGACGTGGCCCTTTTTGACCGGCCCGACGCGGCACGCGACTGGGCCTTGCACGCCGCCGATGCCCCGGCGGCAAAATCCCAAGGCTGAGCTTGCGCGGCGCCCCCTTTCCTGCTCAAACTCGATCGACAGGCCGCAGCAGATGCAAAGGGGGCCGCCATGGCCAGCACCGAACCCGCCTTCAGCCTCGGCATCGAAGAGGAATACCTGCTCGTCGACCGCGACAGCCTCGACCTCTCCCCGGCCCCCGAGGCATTGATGGACCGTTGCACCGCCGCGCTCGAAGGTCAGTTCAGCCCCGAATTCCTCGACTGCCAGGTCGAGATCGGCACCAAGGTCTGCCGCGATATCGGCGAGGCCCGTGACGACCTCAGACACCTGCGCGCCACCGTCGCGAAGGAGGCCGCAGCCTTCAACCTCGCGCCCATCGCCGCCTCTTGCCATCCGTTCTCGGACTGGCGCGATCAGCACCACACCCGCAAGGAGCGCTATGACAGCCTGCGCGACGATCTCGCCGGGGTGGTGCGCCGCCTGCTGATCTGCGGCAACCACGTCCATATCGGTGTCGATGACCGCGACCGCCGGATCGACCTGATCAACCAGCTCAAGTATTTCCTGCCGCATCTGCTGGCGCTCAGTTGTTCCTCGCCCTTCTGGCAGGGCGAGGATACGGGGCTGAGCTGCTACCGGCTCACGGTGTTCGACAATCTGCCACGCACCGGCCTGCCGCCCCGGCTCGAAGCCTGGGGCGAGTTCGAACGCTCGGTTTCCGCCCTGGTCGAGCTTGAGCTGATCGAGGACGCCACCAAGATCTGGTGGGATCTGCGCCCCTCGCACACGTTTCCCACCATCGAATCGCGCATCTGCGATGTCTCGCCACGGATGGAAACCGCGCTGACCCTCGCCGCGCTGACCCAATCGCTCACACGAATGCTCTGGCGGCTCAGCCAGAAGAACCAGCGCTGGCGCATCTATGACAATTTCCTGCTCGCCGAAAACCGCTGGCGGGCGCAACGCTACGGCATCGACGAGGGTCTGATCGATTTCGGCGCCCACGCGATCCAGCCCTTTTCGGACTCGGTCGACGACATCCTCGAACTGGTCGCCGAGGATGCAGGCATCCTTGGCTGCACCCGCGAGGTCGAACATGCCCGCACCATCCTGCGCGACGGCAATTCAACCAACCGCCAGCGCGCGGTCTACAAGGACGCGACCGATACCGGATCTTCGCGCAACGACGCCCTGCGCGCGGTGGTCCTCCACCTCATCGAGGAGTATCATGCCGATCTCTGACACGCCGAAATTTTTCAAAGATTTCGGTCAAAAATCCTTGGAGGATTTTTGCATCTGCATCGCCGGCACCTGTTCCCCTGACGGGAACTCCGCCCTACAAGCCGCTGCAAAACTCCTGTAAGAATTCAGAATTAAACACTCGTTCAATTCCACCGAGGAGGAGCCGCATCATGGATTTCGCACTGAGCGAGGAACAGACCCTCATTTTCGACATGGCCAAGGGATTCGGCGAGGAACACATCGCCCCCCACGCCCGGGATTGGGAAGACCAGGGCACGATCCCCAAAGAGCTCTGGCCCAGATGCGCCGAGCTGGGTTTCGGCGGGCTTTACGTCTCCGACGCCTATGGCGGCTCGGGCCTCTCGCGCCTCGACGCGACGCTGGTGTTCGAGGCGCTCGCCATGTCCTGCCCCGCCGTGGGATCGTTCCTGTCGATCCACAACATGTGCGGCGGCATGATCGACAAGTTCGGCTCGGAAGAGACCAAGGCGAAATGGCTCCCCGATCTGTGCAGCATGGAAAAGGTGTTCTCCTACTGCCTGACCGAGCCGGGCTCAGGCTCGGATGCGGCCGCGCTCAAGACCCGCGCGGCCAAGACCAATGACGGCTATGTGCTCAACGGCACCAAGGCGTTCATCTCGGGCGGTTCCTATTCCGATGCCTATGTCACCATGGTCCGCACCGGCGAAGACGGGCCCAAAGGGATCTCGACCGTGGTGGTCGAGGACGGCACATCGGGTCTCTCGTTTGGCGCGCTGGAGCGAAAGATGGGCTGGCTCGCCCAGCCCACCGCGCAGGTTCAGTTCGACGATTGCAAGGTGCCGCTCGATCACCTGATCGGCGAGGAAGGCCGCGGTTTCGCCTATGCCATGGCCGGGCTCGATGGCGGGCGGCTCAACATCGCCGCCTCGGCCCTTGGCGGCGCGCAAAAGGCGCTCGACCTCACGCTGGGCTACATGGCCGAGCGCAAGGCTTTCGGCAAACCCATCAACCAGTTCCAGGCGCTGCAATTCCGGCTGGCCGAGTTCGAAACCCGCCTGCAAGCCGCCCGCACCTTCCTGCGCCAGGCCGCGTGGAAGCTCGACAATGGCGCCCATGATGCCACCAAGTTCTGCGCCATGGCGAAACTGATGGTCACCGATGCCGCCTTCGACGTGGCCAATGGCTGCCTGCAACTGCATGGCGGCTATGGCTATCTCGCCGATTACGGGATCGAGAAGATCGTGCGCGACCTGCGCGTCCACCAGATCCTCGAAGGCACAAACGAGATCATGCGCATGATCATCTCGCGCCAGATGATCGCCGACGCGGCATGAAGGCAATCGCTCCACAGAGGGATGCGCCCTTCTCGGGGGGCGGGCGCATCCCGGTTCGCAAGCGAACCGGCGGAATTCAGGAAACCCGACATGACTGACATCACCACCACCATCACCGGACGCGCCGGCCACATCACCCTCCGGCGCCCCAGGGCGCTTAACGCCGTCACCTATGAAATGGTCGAGGCGATCGACGCCGCACTCAAGGAGTGGCGCGACAATGATACGGTCGCCCTCATCGTGATCGACGCCGAGGGAGACAAGGCATTCAGCGCGGGCGGCGACATCGCCGATCTCTATGCCACCGGCAAGGCGGGCGACTTCGCCTTTGGTCAAACCTTCTGGCGCGACGAATACCGCATGAACGCGGCGCTGGCGGAATATGACAAACCCATTATCTCCTTTCTCCAGGGCTTCACCATGGGCGGCGGCATGGGCGTGGGCTGTCATGTCTCGCACCGCGTCGTGGGCGAGACCAGCCAGATCGCCATGCCCGAATGCGGCATCGGCCTTGTGCCCGACGTGGGCGGCTCGATGATCCTCGCCAATGCGCCGGGGCATCTCGGCGCTTACCTCGGCACCACCGGCGCGCGCATGGGGCCCGCCGACGCAATCCTTGCCGGGTTCGCCGATCGCTTCATCCCGCAGGAACAATGGCCCAGCCTCATTGCCGAGCTCGAATCCACCGGCAACACCGCCTGCCTAGACCGGGCCGGGGCGACGCCGCCCCAAGGCCGGCTCGATGCGCTCCGCCCCGAAATCGACGCCCATTTCGCCGCGCCCGACCTGCCCGCGCTCCTCGCCTCGCTGCGCGCAAGCGACACCGAATTCGCCGCCGAAACGCTCAAATCCCTGTCGCGCGCCTCGCCGCTCTCGGCCGCCTGCACGCTCGAGATGATGCGCAGGCTCAAGGGCAACACCAATATCCGCGACGCGCTCGCCCTCGAATACCGCTTCACCTTCCGCGCGATGGAACATGGCGATTTCCTCGAAGGCATCCGCGCCGCGATCATCGACAAGGACCGCAATCCCGACTGGCGCCACGACCCCGACCGCTTGCCATCCGATGCGGTCGCCGCCATGCTCGCGCCGCTGGGCGAACACGAACTGACATTCTGAGGGAGGATCAACCATGAAAATCGGTTTCATCGGACTGGGCAACATGGGCGCGCCCATGGCCGCCAATCTCGCCGCGGCGGGCCACGAGGTCACCGGCTTCGACATGGCCGATGTGACGGTCGAAGGCGTCACCATGGCCAACAGCGCCGCCGAGGCCGCGCGCGGGCAGGACGTGGTGATCACCATGCTGCCCAATGGCCAGATCCTGCGCAGCGTCGCGGACGAGATCATCCCCGCCATGGACCCCGGCACCGGTTTCGTCGATTGCTCGACCGTCGATGTCGAAAGCGCCCGCGCCGTGGCCGAACAGGCCGCCACCGCCGGCCTGCTGCCGGTCGATGCGCCGGTTTCGGGCGGCGTGGGCGGCGCCACCGCCGGAACGCTCACCTTCATGGCCGGCGGATCGCCCGAGGCCTTTGCCAAGGCCGAACCCCTGTTCGAGATCATGGGCCAGAAGGCCGTGCATTGCGGCGATGCGGGCGCCGGGCAATCCGCCAAGATCTGCAACAACATGATCCTTGGCGCCACCATGATCGTCACCTGCGAAGCCTTCGCGCTGGCCGACAAGCTGGGCCTCGACCGGCAAAGGATGTTCGACGTGGTCTCGACCTCCTCGGGCTATTCCTGGTCGATGAACGCCTATTGCCCCGCCCCGGGCATCGGCCCGCAAAGCCCGGCCGACAACGATTACAAGCCCGGATTCGCCGCCGACCTGATGCTCAAGGATCTGCGGCTGGCGCAACAGGCCGCCGAAGCGGTCGATGCCGACACCCCGCTGGGCCAGGCCGCGATGCAGCTCTATGCCCAATTCGTCGAGAACGAAGACGGGCTGGGGCGCGATTTCTCGGCCATGCTGCCCCGGTTCGAAAAACGGCAAAGGTCATGACATGGCTGGCCCGCGTCCCGGCGCTCGATGCGCTCGAGCCCCCGGCGCGGGCCGCGCTCGACCGGCTCCGCCCGGTCGACATGGCGAAGGGGACCGTGCTGTTCCGGCCGGGGGACGCGGTCTCGGGCTATGCCATCGTGCTCTCGGGGCGGATCGACGTGTCGCTGACCTCGGCCAGCGGGCGTGAAATCCTGCTCTATTCCGTTGCGCCGGGGCAAAGCTGCATCCAGTCGACCATGGGCCTCATGGGCGGCACCGATTACTCCGCCGAGGGCATGGCCCAACATGACACCACGCTCGTCCTCCTGCCCAAGAGCCTGTTTCTCGATCTCGTCGAAAGCTCTCCGGGTTTTCGTGCCATCGTCTTTCGTGCCTTTGCCGACCGGATGCAGACCATGATGCACCTGCTTGAAAAGGTGGCCTTTCAACGGGTCGAATGCCGCATCGCGGAACATCTGCTCGACCTGTCCCGGGCGGGCAACCCGATCCACATCACGCAAAGCGAACTGGCCACACAGGTCGGCACCGCGCGCGAGGTGATCTCCCGCCGGCTCGACGCCTGGGCGCGGCGCGGCCTCGTGCGCACCGGTCGCGGCACGGTCGAGATCATGGATGCACAGGCACTGTGCGAAATCGCGAAAACCGGTATGTGACCCCGTCACAGACAACCGCCGCCATTGCCGGTATCCTGTTCTCGATTGGACAGGAAAGGAAACCACCATGACCCGCAACATCGGCAATATCGAACGCATCCTGCGCATCGTCATCGGCGCCGCCCTCGTGCTCGGATTCTTCGTCTCCAGCGGCAGCTACAGCTGGCTCTACCTGCTCGGCCTCATCCCGCTTGCGACCGGGCTGATCGGCTGGTGCCCGCCCTATGCGCTTCTGGGCATCAACACCTGCTCGACGAAAAAGTGAGATCGGGGTCAAAGGGGGCGCGTTAACGAAATGCGCCGCCGGCCCGACGCCCTCCCCCCCGGCAGCCGGATGGCAGCCGGGCGGTGCATGCAAATCACCCCCCGGTTTTCCGCCCCTGACCGCGGTTAACCTTCGTTAACACGGTGGGGCGATTTCGCCGGATCAGCTGCCGGTCCGGACCCGGTCGACGCCCTATTCCGCCGCCGTGCGCCGGCCCGTCTGTCGCCCCACCGCAAGCATGTCCTTGAGGTAGCGCCCGGTATGGCTACGCGCCACCTCGGCGACCTCTTCGGGCGTGCCGACGGCCACGATTTCGCCACCGCCATCGCCACCTTCCGGGCCGATATCAATGATGTGATCGGCGGTCTTGATCACGTCGAGATTGTGCTCGATCACCACCACCGTATTGCCCGCCTCGACCAGCTCGTGCAGCACTTCGAGAAGCTTTTTAACATCCTCGAAATGCAGCCCCGTGGTCGGCTCGTCGAGGATATAGAGCGTGCGCCCGGTGGCACGTTTCGACAGCTCTTTCGAGAGCTTGACCCGCTGCGCCTCACCGCCCGAAAGCGTGGTCGCCTGCTGGCCCACCTTGATGTAACCCAGCCCCACGCGCATCAGCGCATCCATCTTCTCGCGAATACTGGGCACCGCCGTGAAAAACGCTTGCGCCTCTTCAACCGTCATATCAAGAACGTCTGCTATGCTCTTGTCCTTGAAGCGAATTTCCAATGTCTCTCGGTTATAGCGCGCGCCCTTGCAGGTCTCGCATTCGACATAGACGTCGGGCAGGAAATGCATCTCGATCCTGATCACGCCATCGCCCTGGCAGGCCTCGCAGCGCCCGCCCTTGACGTTGAAGGAAAACCGCCCCGGCTTGTATCCGCGCGCCTTGGCCTCGGGCAGCCCGGCGAACCAGTCGCGGATCGGGGTGAAGGCGCCGGTGTAGGTTGCCGGGTTGCTGCGCGGGGTGCGCCCGATCGGGCGCTGGTCGATGTCGATCACCTTGTCGAGATGCTCCAGCCCCTTGATGGTCTCGCAGGGCACGGGCGTCTGCCGCGCGCCGTTGAGCCGCATGCTCGCCGTCTTGAACAGGGTCTCGATGGTCAGGGTCGATTTGCCGCCGCCCGAGACGCCGGTGACGCAGATGAATTTGCCCAGCGGAAACTCGGCCGTGACCTCGCGCAGGTTGTTGCCCGTGGCCTTGACGACGGTAACGGATTTTCCGTTTCCCGGTCGTCGTTCTGTGGCGTAAGGAATTGTTCGCGTTCCCGCGAGATACTGCCCCGTGACCGAAGCCGAATCCGCCGCAATCTCCTCCGGCGTCCCATGACTGACCACCCGCCCCCCATGCACCCCGGCACCCGGCCCGATATCAAAGACGTAATCCGCCGCGCGGATCGCTTCCTCGTCATGTTCCACCACGATTACGGTGTTGCCCTGGTCGCGCAGGTTCTTGAGCGTGCCGAGAAGCCGGTCATTGTCGCGCTGGTGCAGCCCGATCGACGGCTCGTCGAGCACATAGAGAACCCCGGTAAGGCCACTGCCGATCTGACTGGCCAGCCGGATGCGCTGGCTCTCGCCCCCCGACAGGGTGCCACTTGAACGACTAAGCGTAAGGTATTCCAATCCCACGTTATTCAAGAAACCCAAACGCTCGCGGATCTCTTTCAGGATGGCGCGGGCGATCTCGTTTTTCTGGGCGCTCAGATGCTCCGGCACATCCCCGACCCAGGCCAGCG